>CAZWPF010000012.1:0-40249 GCA_964636205.1 uncultured Chitinophagaceae bacterium
AAATCAGTTCATGCAGGGTGCCATGGGTATTTAATATGGGAATATGAATCGATCCTATTGCAATCAGATCAGAATCGATAACCTATTTTAAACGCAGCCTGTACCAATGCCTGAGTCGCCTCGTGCCAGTTTCCACGTTTATTATAATAAGTCATTCCTAATCCAAAGTCCAACCCCAAATGTAATCGTTCGGTAGGATTAATATTGAGGGAGTTGTTGACCATGGCGCCAATTAAAAATCTATTCTGAGCAACAATTCTGTCGACACATGTCGGTGGTGGATATACATAATTATCGTCAAAAGAAATTTGATGTTCATATTGCTCACCGACGCCTATTACCAAAGTAGGACCCACGGCATAACGTACAACACCAAAAGCACCTGTCGGATAGATTTTCACACCCGGATAGAAATACATCATATAATCAGTTAGGGTCGCTTCATTCTGACTAGCCCAATCAAATTCATCGTACACGTTAAAGGAAAAAGTTGCGGGTAGGGAAAAACTAACCATACCCCGACTATCCAAAGTCCGCTCATAACTCAAACCAAAACCCACTCCTTGATCAGTAGCAGCTATTGGTGCAATTGCCAACACGTTTTTCCCATATTCGTTTTGACGATCCTGGGCAAAGCCAACACCACAGATCATCAACCCGAGCGCGGTTAGTAAGTAAACTGAAATCCGTTTCATATGAAAAAGGTTAGCTATTGTGATTAGTGTTACATAAAAACGAGAAATACTGAATCAACCCCCATGGACACAAATAATGTCCATAAAAAATCTGCCATCAATGTGAAATACTGAAATTGAGTAAGATAAAAAGGGAAAAGTGGAATTTGTGGATGGAAAGGGTAAAGGCTGTCCACAGTTATTTCATAGCATGTTTCAGTCTAATAAAAAACTCCCTTTCTGCTATGCCTATTGCTTGTAGCAACTGAGCGAGTTCGGCATAGGACAATTGGTCGGAATCCCTTTCCTTCACAATTCTGGCAGCATGGTAAGCAAAATTCCTCCACTGATCACCTATGGCTGTCAGTTCGCCGGCAAATTCCTTCAGCATGGGACGGTTGGTGATTTCGGAAGACTCCTGAAGAAATGCGGCAAAGAGATATCGGAATCCGCCACCGCCGGTACCTATTTCCTCTTGCATTCGGATAATATTTCCAAGGTACAAGGAAGCTTTCCTTGGTGTGAGTTGTTGCGGATACCGAGCAATTTTTCTGGCTAATAAAGAGATCGCCTTATTACCAAACCAGGGAATAGGAGGGCTCAGCATAAAAAAGCAAGATTGCTTGATTCCCTGCACGATTGCTTTAGTAAAATCCGGTGATTGCGGTGCATCCTCTACATAATACATAAACCCTTTTGGTTCGGGCATACCCTTCGCGAATCGCGCTTTTATCAAATCCTGAGGCAAAATCTGAGTGGAATATTCCATTACCGGGTCGCTTACCAGATAGTTACCGTTTTCTTTTCCAAAAACGACAAGATTATGAGCATTGAAATGAAAACGAAAAGCCTCAGGAAGATAGGGTAGATAGAAAACACTAGTCTGAAGACCTACGGGTGTTCCCTTATCCAATGTCCGATCCAAAGCGTCCATTGCTTTTTGCGGCGAACTGAATTTGCCGGAATATATTTTGACATCCAGGCGTTGCGTCACTCTTTTGAAGATCGCGCCTGGCCAGGTTCTAAAGGTGGTGCCCGGAGTGCCGCTAACCTTTAGAAAAGGTATATGGGCGAAGAACATACCTGCGCCGATCCCGAATGATAATGGTTCGGTGATGTTTATACCAAAATGTCGAAGCAGATTGGTAGTCACACCGCTTTCACAATGAGCATGTTGCCAATGTCTGAATTCAGAAGTTTTCATCAGGAAGTGGTAGAGTTAGGGGCTGGTTGAGGCTGCCCATCGAAGGATGTCAGTTCCTCAACGGTGGTATTCAAGACAGAGGCATAATGTTCTAAAGTAGCCTTTTTCAAGCGTTTAAATGGACCCGGCTTCAGGTGTCTGCGTACTTGCCATTTCCATTTCCCCATATATCGCGCCAGCAGTGCCAGATCCATCAGGTTTTTCTGCATAAAATAGGCCAGAGGACTGAGCTCGCCGGCTTGTATTTTTTCGCAGGTCTCCCGGATTTCCGCATCGACGGATTCCCAGGCTTGTTTCATGGCGATATGTTCAGGCATCCAGCCGGCAGATTTTACTCCGGTATAATTTCCGTTTTGATCGACCGCGTACATCAGTTTATTCAGCGAGTCCCTCCCTTTAAACTGCAATGGTTCCTGTGGTACTTCGTTGATATCCATAATGCAAATTTAAAAACACCGTGCCGGTTCCGTTACCTGCAGATGTGGCAATATTAGCGCTGCTATGGGCTGGGGTAACATGATAAAAAAAGCCCTGAAAAGGGCTTTTTTCAATTAATGGATTTATAACAGGCTATTCTTCGATCTTAACTTGTTCGTGCAAATCGGTATCTACCAGGACACGACCGCAGTGTTCACAAACAATAATTTTTTTATGCTGACGAATTTCGCTTTGACGCTGAGGAGGGATGATATTGAAACAACCACCGCAGGAGTCACGCATTACAGGGACTACCGCGAGCCCGTTGCGGAAATTACCGCGGATACGCTCGTACGCGTTCAACAGACGTTCTTCAACTTTTGATTTCGCGTCTTGAGATTGTTCCTGAAGTTGTTTTTCTTCCTTCTCAGTTTCCGCGATGATTTTTTCCAATTCAGTCTTCTTGATCGCCAGAGTATCTTCAACCATTTTCACCTTCTCTTCGGTTCTAGTACGTTGAACCGCGCGCTCCTTCAACTCGAAATTGGCGTCCTTAATATGTTTTTCGGCGGCTAAAACTTCCAGCTCCTGAATTTCGATCTCTTTATTGATCGCTTCAAATTCACGGCTGTTTTTCACATTGTCCTGCTGCTTTTCGTACTTCTTGATGAGGGCTTGAGCCTCTTTTTTGGCCTCGGACTTAGATTCGATAAACTTGTTAATACTGTCAATCTCGGCATCAATATTCAGAATTCTGGTCCGTAAACCCTCGATTTCATCTTCCAAATCTTTGACTTCCATAGGTAATTCACCTTTCAAAGTCTTGATTTCATCAATCTTAGAATCGATTTTTTGTACAGTCAGAACGGCGATGAGCTTTTCTTCTACTGAAAACTCTTTTAAAGTAGCCATATTAGTGATAATAATTTATCGGATTTGTGGATATAGTTGATAAAAGAAGGGCAAAATTAGGAAATTTTTTCCTAAGTATATCGGCAAATATACGAACAGTAAACTGTTCGCTTTCATAATGCCCGATATCTGCGATCATTATTTTTCCATCGGCATCAAAAAACTGATGGTATTTAAAATCTGCTGTTACCAACACATCGGCTCCGGCTCTGATGGCATCTTTCAACAAAAAGCTTCCTGAACCTCCACAAACTGCAATTTTTCGGATAGGGTTCGACTTGGGTCGGGTGTACCGAATGCAATCACAATTCATCCTTTCTTTTAAGAATTGCAGCCATTCATCAGCGGTCATCGCTGCCGGCAGTTCCCCGATCATGCCTGCTCCAATCTCTTGATTTTGATTCTCCAGTCGAATAATTTCATAAGCTACCTCCTCATATGGGTGGTTGGCTTTCAAAGCTTTGAGAATGTGCTTCTGGGCAAATTCCGGAAGCAAAATTTCAACTTTAATTTCCCTTACCGATTCCCGTTCACCTCCGCTACTGCCGATTGTCGGATTAGCATCCGTGCCGGGGCGAAAAGTTCCGGTACCCTCGGTGTTAAAACTGCACTCCGAGTAATTGCCTATTTGCCCGCCCCCCGCTTCAAACAAAGCGGATCTTAAGGCTTCTGCATGAGATTCAGGGACGTATGTATATAATTTGACCAAAGTTCCGGATTTGGGGGCGAGAATCGAGGTATTCACCAAGCCCAGTTGATTTGCAATCACCCGATTGACCCCATTTCGAACATTATCCATATTCGTATGAGCGGCATATATATGAATATCATTCCGGATCGCATCCCGGATAATTCTTTCTGTATAATGACTTCCGGTAATTCGCTTTAAGCCGCTGAATATAAGCGGATGATGCGCCACGATCATATTGCAATCCTTATCTATTGCTTCTCGTAAAACAGCTTCTGTGACATCGAGTGTAAATAAAACTCCCGTAACCTCGGCATGTGGGGTACCTACCTGTAATCCGCTATTATCGTAATTTTCCTGGTAGGCTAGTGGAGCAAAGGATTCTAATGCATTGATGATATCCGCGACTTTCATGAAAATGGAATTTAACTATATCGACTTCAAGGCTACCGACAATATTAGTCTATTTTCTGTTTTTATCGCGTCCCGGTGAATTTTCGGCGGTCAATTCTCTATTCCCGATTATCTTTGCAGTATGCAAATCCTCGACGGAGCGGCCGTATCGGCGTCAATCAAACAACAACTGGCACAGGAAGTGACAGCAATGAAGCAAGCGGGTGAGAAAGTTCCCCATCTGGCAGTAATCATTGTTGGCGAAAACCCTGCCAGTCAATCTTATGTAGGCTCTAAAGTCAGAACATGCCAGGAAATCGGGTTTGAATCTACTCTGTTAACATTTCAGGAAGATATCACCGAGCAATTCTTACTCGAGCAGGTGCATCGCTTGAACCAGGATCCGAATGTAGATGGCATCTTGGTGCAATTGCCTTTGCCTGCACATATTTCTCCTGATGTGGTGATTAACAATATTGATCCAGCTAAGGATGTTGACGGATTTCATCCGGTTACACAGGGCAAGATGCTGCTTGGTCAGCCTTGTTTCCTACCTGCCACTCCTTATGGGATTTTATTGTTATTGGAGCATTATAATATTGATGTTACCGGAAAGCATTGTGTAGTCCTCGGACGCAGTCATATCGTAGGTACTCCCATGACCGTTTTATTGAGTCGGAATGCACAACCTGGTAATGCGACGGTTACCATTTGCCATAGCAAGACCCGCAATCTGGCGGAAATTTGTCGTACCGCTGATGTGATAGTAGCCGCCATTGGCAAGCCTAATTTCGTTACAGCAGATATGGTGAAGGAAGGGGCAATCATCATCGATGTAGGTATCAATAGAGTAGTGGATCCTAGTCGTAAATCTGGTCATCGCTTAGTTGGCGATGTGGATTTTGATAATGTAGCTCCAAAATCCAGTTTTATTACGCCTGTTCCAAAGGGAGTTGGACCAATGACAATCGCGGGTTTGATGAAAAACACTTTACTTGCTGCCCGTCAAAGAAAATAATCACAATTAGAAGAACTCCTTTAGGGGAGTTTTTAGTTTGATATTCATGCTGACCTCCCCATCTGATATTCTGAATGTTTCTTACCCGGTAATGGAGCACTTCTACACCTTGCAGGGTGAGGGTGCCTATGCCGGTCACGCAGCTTATTTTATTCGCCTGGGCGGTTGTGATGTAGGTTGTGTATGGTGTGATGTGAAGGAAAGCTGGGATGCCGCGGCTCATCCTCAAATGAAGGTCTCTGAAATTATGGCTGCCGCTCTGCAATATCCCGGTAGAATAGCTGTGATTACGGGAGGAGAGCCGGCCTTATACGATTTAGGGCCATTGACGGAGGCGTTGAAACAAGCTGGATTTCGGACGCATATAGAAACCTCGGGATCTTCGCCGCTTACAGGTACGTTCGACTGGGTTACGGTTTCTCCGAAAAAGTTCAAGGCACCCTTATTGTCAGCGCTAAGCCGGGCCGATGAACTAAAGATTATCGTGTATCATCGCTCAGATTTCGAATGGGCAGAGCAGCACGCGGCAGCTACGACAAGCCATTGCTTGTTGTTATTACAGCCCGAATGGGGCAAATCGACCCAAATGACTCCAATGATTATTGAATACATTCATCATCATCCTAATTGGCGTTTATCTTTACAGACCCATAAATATCTCAATATACCATAGCATGACTTGGATCCAAGCGATTATTCTCGCCATTGTTGAAGGATTAACCGAATTTTTGCCTGTTTCATCTACCGGTCATATGATCATCACCAGTTCGTTGATGGGCATAGAGACAGATGAATTTGTAAAACTGTTCACTGTAGCTATTCAATTGGGAACTATCTTATCGGTGGTGGTACTTTATTTTAAACGCTTTTTCAAATCCATCGATTTCTATTTCAGATTATTGGTAGCCTTTATTCCGGCGGCAATATTTGGAGTTTTGTTTAGCGATGCGATCGATGAAATGTTGGAGAATCCCACTGTGGTGGCTGTGAGTTTGGTACTGGGTGGTATCTTTCTACTGTTTGTTGATAAGATATTCAAAAATGGAGTGGAGGAGAATGCTGATAAAATTAAATACCCCAGTGCCTTTGTGATTGGTTTGTTTCAATGTTTGGCCATGATACCGGGGGTGTCGCGGTCGGCAGCGACGATCATAGGTGGTATGCAGCAGCGATTGACCCGCAAGGCGGCAGCAGAATTTTCATTTTTCCTTGCAGTTCCTACCATGTTTGCTGCTACGGCTAAGAAATTGCTCGATTTTTATCAGGATGGGCATACCATTACCGGTCATGAAATAAGCTTGCTGGCTATAGGAAACCTGGTTGGGTTTATTGTGGCGATTGTCGCGATTAAGTCCTTCATCTCCTTTGTGACTAAATACGGATTCCGTGCCTTTGGGATCTACCGGATCATTGTCGGGGGTATTATTCTAATCCTTTTGTGGAGCGGACAAAGCTTAGAGATATTATAAAGCTTCGAGCATTAATTGAGCACCTTCTGATTCCATTGAGTTGGTTGCCGAATGAATTTTGGTATTAAATACTCAATTAGGGATTTTATTCAATATCTTGGTTGCCATAAATCTCTGAGGTCTATGTGTCGATATAGATTGGGAATATTATTGGCCATCCTATTGGGTTTTGCCTGCGATACACTGGCACAGCCGGAAAACTATTATACTGCGCTTCGTTCGGGCAAAGCGGCTTTCCGCAAAGCAGACTATGTTCGTGCCATTGAATACCTGCAAAAAGCAATAGAAATGAGTCCGGAACAACCGGAAGCTCATTATTTTCTGGCTTATACTTATAGTAGAATGAACTCGGGAGACGGGAATAGTATGCTCGAGATGAATCGCCATTATACGGAGCTGGCCAGCAAGGAGCTTGAGACGGTTATTAAGCTAAGTCCTAGATATACCGGAGAGATCGTGGTTCAGGATCCTTATTCCAAGATCAGTTCGGAATGGGGTGCATTGGCATTAAAATATATTTACGACCATAAGCGGGATTCAGTAGTTTGGGCATTTCAAGAGGGTCGGAAGCGGGGTGGTTTTAGTGATTTTGTGTTATCGGTTGGGAGCAATATGTTGCAACAATGTCCTAAAAATGCAATCTTATTTTCCAGCGGCGATATATATCTGTTTTCGCTATTGTATCAGCAAAATGTGGCAGGTATCAGGCGTGATGTGACGGTAGTAGATATGGGGTTGCTACAAGCCAACTGGTACCCTTCTTTAATTGCACGCGATTTGAGTTTTGAGCATTCGGCAAAGGAGATTAAATCCCTTCCGGAGTACAGTAAAGTACAGGATACTTTGATGAAGCTGGGGACGATCGAATGGCGAGTAAAAACTTCGTCCTTCCCTTATGTTTACAGGGGGGCGACTTTATTCCTCAGTTTGATGAAGAAAAATTATCCCAAGCGAGCAATTTGCTTTACCCAAGGGATGCCGGAAGAGTATTTGTTAGGATTGAGCTCTTACCTCACGACCGCAATACTAATAGATCGACTGGAGAAAGCTTCAGATTCAAATTTGGGTAGTGCGTATTACGAAAGCGAAACTATTAAAACACTAGGTACATTGGCATCACTGAATCTGAATAGCGATCAGGAAATAATAGTTGCCAATAGTATGTATACCAATATATTTTGCGTTATTGATATTTTAGTAAGTAGAAAGAAAAAGGAAGCGGCTAAGCGAATTCTTTTGGAGTTGGACAAATATGTACAGGGAAGGCAGGAATCAATTTTCGCCGAGGACAATATGGAATATTTGGAACATTTAAGGCAGCGGCTGTATTGATAAATTATTGTGTAAACTTGATCGGTAGGACCACATAGTCATTTCCGAACTGTTCGACTATTTTGGACCTTGCAGATTGCGGCATTTCTTGTATCGTTTTAATGGCCTCCTGATCCACTAGAGGATGCATTCCTTCCAATATGGTAATATCTCTAATTTCCCCCTGGGTATCGACCATAAATCTGACCAATACTCTCTGTGGTTGAGCGATATCATTTTTAAAAACTAATGAATTTTTCCAGGTTCCGTCGGGATTGTAATAATGCCATCTACCAGACCTCTTATTGTTGACGTAGATTCCCGCTGCAGAGAGGACTCCATTTTCATGATAATACTTGAAACTGTCTTGTTTTATTTCCGGATTAATTGAAAGAAGAAGTCCGGTCATTTTCAGGTTATGATTTGGGTAATATCGCCATACCAGATACCCTTGTTCTGTTTTTTCATGCAATTGATAGAATGCAGCTTTGTTTAGGTCATTAACCCGCTTTCCTTTTGCGTTTAGAAAAATAGTATCTGATTCGGTTTGCGCTGGTGCAGCGTATGTAAGACCCAATAATAAGCTGCCCAGCAGCGCAAGTGTTTTCATTTTTGATTAGTACTGAAACCTCGACAAATTACAATCTAAAACTAATGGGAAGGGTAAAGTAAACATTCACTTTCTTTCCATTTTCCTCTCCGGGCGTCCATTGCGGCATAGCTTTCACTACGTCGATGGCCGATTGGTCCAAAAGTGGGTGCACTTTTTTGACTGCGGAAACATCTGTGACTTTCCCTTCTTTAGTCACTACAAATCTGATAATTACTCTGCCCTCGATTTTTTTCTTTAGTGCTTCTTTCGGATATATCAAGTTAGTGGAAATGTACCGTAAAAGGCTGTCTACACCGCCCGGGAATTCAGGCATTATTTCAGGACGTTCCAAAATGCTTTCTCCTGACAAGCCTACTACCGGAGGCCCGCCATCCCGGCCATAATTCAAAGACTCTATTAGTTCGCCTTTGGCGTTATATTTCTTCCATACTCCCACCTTTTTATTTTTTTCGTACCGGCCTACCGAGGAAAGTTGACCGTTTTCATGATAATATTTAAAAGTATCCTCTTTTATTTCAGGATTAAAGGAGCGGAAGAAACCAGACATCTGTAAGGTACCATTGATATAATAATCCTTTACCTCATATCCGTTTTGTTGCTTCCATTGTAAACGGTAAAATTTAGCGTTTCCCCCGGTTTCGATAGGATTCCATCCATAATCGTAGAATATAGTATCAGGAACTGATTGTGCCTGTGCAGTAGCAAGTCGAACCAGTAATAGAGTGATGAAGGTAAAAACTCTCATTTACATATGTTTAATGCGCACAAAGTTAGGAGAATTGCATTCGTTTTAATTGAAATATTTTGATATTATTTTCTTTAGAAGCCGATAGCCTGCTTCCCGGGGGAGGAGCAGGCTATACTATGTCTCGGAGATTTTAATTGGCTATGGTAGTATTTATCTTGGCGAGCATTGATTTATTTTATTTTTCACACAATATATTTTTCCCGCAAATGATCATTTTCTCGTCCAATGGTCCACCACTTCTTACCAATTTCACATTGCTGAAGTTGAATCGATAATTACCATTTTGATCTGCAGTAACTTCTATGGTACCACTTTCTTCGTTACTGAACCAAGATTGCGGTTGTTTGTTTCGGGTATAGTAGCCATCGATGGATATTCTTGCTTTGCCTTGAGATGATATTTCTGAATTAAGGAGTGCCCAATAACCTTCATCTAGGGTGTAGGTGGTGGTGGTGCCCGCTGCGGGAACATGGCCTAGCACGAAATTGATGGAAGGTGCATTTTTAAAATCTCCGTCTTCGAAATAGAGGCTCCGTTCATGTTTTAGAAAAGGAGTTCCTGTTTGAGCAAAATCGTATTCCATACAAATGTTCAGATAGCTATTAGCTGTTTCCGTGTCTTTCTTAAAAATCTCATCTCCCAGCATGATCTGATTATCTCCGACAGTCCCACAGCTTGTGGTTAAATCGGGATCGTCTTGGTCATTATTGTCTTTATCCCCATTGTTATTGTTAGTAGTGGTGTCCGGTTGATTCGGTTCTACATTTTTTTCCTCCTTGTTGCATTGCATAAATAAGCAGCAAATAACGATGGCTCCCATCGCTAGTAGTTGTTTTTTCATGATTATATAGTATTAATAGTTCGGAGCAAACATAGCCATAGTGTAATAAATATTTATCACCCAAAATGCGTATATTCTATACTGCTTACTTAATTGTACAGATTGGACTGGTATTTCGGTGCTCAAAAATTTGGACTGATCCTATCAATTTGTTATTATTGGTGTCGTTGTGTTGACATTTTAAGTGTCAATTTGATTAATTGGAATGTTATGGAATTGGAAGCAAAGGCTGCGGTTATTGCTCAGTTGCGTCAGCAGGTGATGTTGATGGAGGGATATGCCCGTCCTGCTACTGATACGTTGGGAGTGCCCTCTTTGGGTATTATAGATGCGTCTTTTCCTCAAAGGAAATTTCCGACGGGGGTGACTCATGAATTTATCAGCTATTCACTTTCGGCTGCTGCGGCTACCGATGGTTTTATGGCGATGTTGGTGGGCAGTTTGACGCATCGGCATAAATTCTGCCTTTGGATTAGCAGCCGGAGGCAATTATATCCTGCTTCCCTGCGGGCTTTTGGCATAGCTCCGGAGCAGGTGATCTTCGTGGATCTGAAGCACGATACAGAAGTATTATGGGCTTTGGAAGAAGCCTTACGTTGTCCGGCAGTTGCTGCCGTAGTGGGGGAGGTGCAAGAAATCAGTTTTGCAGCCTCCCGTCGGTTCCAGCTAGCGGTGGAGCGAAGCAAGGTGACCGGTTTATTGCATCGGATGAATCCCCGTCGGGAGCATCCTCTGGCTTGTGTAGCCCGATGGCAGATAAAGCCATTGGCCAGTGATCCGGGAGAGGGGGTACCCGGGGTGGGATTTCCCAGGTGGCAGGTTCAATTAACCCGCATTCGCAATGGCCGACCGGGGATTTGGTCGGTAGAATGGAGTGCGAATGGCCTTCGTATTTTATCTCCATCTTCCTTGTCGGTAGTGATGCCCGAAAAAAGAGTGCGCTATGGCTAAACGGTATGCGGTATTGTGGTTTCCCCGGCTTGCGGCCGACCGGCGGATGTTGCGACAGCCTTCATTGCAGGGAGAGCCCTTCGTGCTTGTAGGCGCATCTCATGGCAGAATGCTGGTCCGCTCTGTGAGTCGGGCAGCTGCCGCAGCCGGCATTATGCCCGGGATGGTAGTGGCGGATGCCCGGGCAGTATTTCCTGAACTGTTAGTATTTCCGGATGATGAACCGGCGACTGCCTCTCTTTTGGAAGCCTTGGCAGCATGGTGTATCCGTTATACCCCGGTAGTAGCTACCGATCCTCCGGATGGCCTTATTTTGGACATATCCGGTTGTGCCCACCTTTGGGGTGGGGAGTCTGCCTTTCTGGAGCATTTATCGGGTCGCCTGCGTCGAAGAGGTTACACGGTATGTATGGCGATTGCCGACACTATTGGTACGGCTTGGGCAGTGGCGCATTACGGACAGAGCGATCGGATTATTGAATCGGGTCAACAAGCAACCACTCTGGCCGCTCTGCCTCCCGCAGCGCTTCGGTTGCCGGAGGAGATATTGCAACGATTGCACAAACTGGGCTTTCAGCAGATTGGCGCACTCATAAACATCCCCGATGCTCAGTTGCGCCGGAGGTTTGGCCCTTTTCTTTTAACTCGCATGCGACAGGCGCTCGGACAAGAAGTAGAATTTATAAAGCCCCTGGAAGAGTTTGTCCCCTTTCAGGAGCGATTACCCTGCCTGGAACCCATTCGTACTGCCAAAAGCATCGAGATTGCATTGAAAAAATTACTGGACCGCCTCTGTGATCGGCTCCGGCAGGAGGGGCAGGGACTTCGAACCGGGGTATTGCATTGCTATAGAATGGATGGGATACAACAACAGATAACTATCGGAACCAATCAAGCTAGTGCGCAAGCAGAGCACCTGTTTAAACTGTTCGAACTGCGCATAGCTACCATCAGACCAGGTTTGGGAATAGAGCTATTTGTGTTGGAAGCCGGTTTGACAGAAACTGTGAGTCAGACCCAAGAATCGCTTTGGCAACCTCAGGGAGATATGGGCGCAGTGGCCGCCTTACTCGATCATATCGCTAATAAGTTGGGCGCCGATACTATTCGTCGATATCTGCCGGCCGAACATCACTGGCCCGAGCGATCAGTGGTTCAGACCAGCTCCCTGACCGCACAGCCGGAGACCAACTGGGATATCGGTAAACCGCGACCGGCACTGTTGTTTTCAGAACCGGAGCCGATAGAAGTAATGGTACCCTTGCCGGATTATCCCCCCGTGCAGTTTCGATACAAACAACAATGGCATCAGGTAAAAAAAGCAGACGGACCCGAACGGATCGAACGGGAATGGTGGCTGGAACAGGGACAACCCCGCGATTATTATTGCGTGGAAGATGAAGCCGGAGGACGGTATTGGATATTTCGACTGGGTCTTTATACCGAAGGGGAACCCAAGTGGTTTGTACACGGAGTGTTTGCATAAATAAAAGTGAATGGGATATACGGAATTGCAGATAACATCTAATTTCTCCTTCCTCCGGGGAGGCTCACATCCGGAAGAACTGGTAGAGCGAGCCGCCGCTCTGGGATACCGGGCTCTGGCTATCACCGATCGGAATACTCTGGCCGGAATTGTAAGGGCGCACACAGAAGCTAAAAAGAGAGGAATCGGATTTATACCTGCCTGTCGACTGGATTTGATGGACGGCCCCCCGCTATTGGCTTACCCCACCTGTCTGGAAGCCTATGGGCGACTTTCTGCCTTGCTTACTCTGGGGAACAGACGGGCTGAAAAAGGTCATTGCCATTTATACCAAGCCGATGTATTTGCACACCGTGAGGGAATAAAGTTTATCGCCATTCCCCCGGATACACTCAATGCAGCTTTTGAATTCGAAGCTGATTTTTTGCGCGCACTGGAACAATATGCAGCAGTGATAGGGAAGCATTTGTACCTGGCAGCTCGCTTTGCATACAGCGGGCATGATCAGAAAAGACTGTTTCGAATAGCAGAACTGGAAAGCCGAATGGGCGTGCCTATGGTAGCAGTAAACGATGTGTTTTATCATGTCCCCGAACGAAGGCAATTGCAGGATGTGCTTACCTGTATCCGGGAAAAATGTACTATGCAAACCGCAGGATTTCGACTCGCTGCCAATGCAGAGCGCTATCTGAAACCGATCCCCGAAATGCAAAGGTTGTTTCGACAATACCCCCAAGCTCTGCAGCGCACACAGGAAATTACGGAGGCCTGTAGATTTTCATTGGACGAACTACATTATGTATACCCGGAAGAAATCACCACCCCCGGAAGGAGTCCGCAAGAAGAACTGGAATACCTTACCTGGCAGGGCGCACGGGAGCAGTTTGGCGAAGACCTCCCAAAGAAAATCCGGGAAGATATACTCATGGAACTGGCCTTTATCGAAAGGAAGAATTACGCGGCTTATTTTTTGACAGTATACGATCTGGTGCGGTTTGCCCGAAACAGAGGCATCCTTTGTCAGGGACGAGGATCGGCCGCTAATTCAGTCGTATGCTACTGTCTGGGCATCACCTCGGTGAATCCCGCTAAATTTAAATTGCTGTTTGCACGATTTATGTCCGAAGCCCGCAATGAGCCTCCCGATATCGATGTGGACTTTGAACACGAGCGCCGAGAGGAAGTAATACAATATATCTACGAAAAATATGGGCGCGATCGGGCAGGGATAGTAGCTACCGTAACACATGTCCATTGGAGAGGAGCAGTGAGAGATGTGGGTAAGGCCATGGGACTGTCGATTGATGCGGTAGAAAAATTGGCTAAAAATGGATATGAATTTACAGCAGAATGGATGGCGGGAAATAAAACGGATGCAGCAGGATTTGATGCCCGAGATCCGCATTTGAGAAAGGTGATCGAGCTCACCCGACAGTATATAGGATTCCCCAGACAACTGGGTCAGCATACCGGTGGGTTTGTAATTACACAGAATAAGTTGTCTGACTTATGTCCCATTATCAATGCCCGCATGGAACAGCGTACTAATATCGAATGGAATAAGGATGATATCGAAGCCCTCGGATTTATGAAGGTCGACGTGCTGGCATTAGGGATGCTCACCTGTATCCGAAAGGGATTCGATCTATTGCAACAACACTACGGGTGGAAGCCAACTCTGGCCAGTATTCCGCAAGATGATCCCGCGGTGTATGAGATGATCAGCAAAGCCGATACATTGGGCGTGTTTCAAATCGAAAGCCGGGCGCAAATGTCCATGCTGCCCCGATTGAAACCTAAAACCTTTTATGATTTGGTAATCGAAGTGGCCATCGTGCGACCCGGTCCGATTCAGGGAGATATGGTGCATCCTTATCTCAAACGCCGTAACGGACACGAACCGGTTAGCTTCCCATCCAAAGAATTAGAAGATATATTAGGACGCACACTGGGCGTACCGCTGTTTCAGGAACAAGCAATGGAAATTGCCATAGTAGCCGCCGGGTTTACCCCCGACCAAGCCGACGGTCTGCGTAGGAGCATGGCGACGTTCAAGGCCAATGGAAAAGTAAGCGAATACGAACAACTACTGGTGCAAGGGATGGTGAAAAGAGGATATACCGAAGAATTTGCACGAAGGGTATTTCGTCAATTGGAAGGATTCGGATCTTATGGCTTCCCCGAAAGTCATGCCGCTTCTTTTGCCTTACTAGTATATATCTCCTCATGGATTAAATGCCATTACCCCGATGTGTTTGCAGCAGCCCTGTTAAACAGTCAGCCCATGGGTTTTTACCAACCCGCACAGATTATTATGGACGCTCAAAGGCACGGAGTAACCGTACTGCCGGCAGATATAAATCATTCATACTGGGACAATACCCTGGAACCAAGCAGCGATAAATACCGGAAATTAAGACTCGGGTTCAGACAAATAAAAGGCTTGCGACAAGAGGAAATGCAATCGCTAATTGGCAAAAGAGAAAGGCCTTTTAAAAGTGTAAACGAATTGGTCGATGCAGGACTGAGCAAGGATGCCCTGGAGCGATTGGCCGATGCCGATGCTTTTCGATCCCTGAACTTAGAACGAAGAGAAGCACTTTGGGAGATTTGCGCTTTGGGAGATCATCCCCATGGCTTGTTTGTCGGACAGCCATCGGCAAGTACAGTAGAAGAGCCTGTCATTCTTCCCCAATTATCCCCCATGGAGCAGGTATTGCAGGATTACGCCTCTACAGCGCTTTCTTTGAAAGCACATCCGGTAAGCTTTGTGAGAGCGCAACTGGAACAAGAGGGAGTAACCCCGGCAGCTCATCTGAAGCAGCAGAAAAACGGTGCTCCGGTAAAGGTGTGCGGACTGATTACCGTGCGGCAACGACCGGGAACCGCAAAGGGAGTGCTGTTTATTACCCTCGAAGATGAATCGGGATGGGCGAATCTGGTGGTCTGGGGAAAGGTCTACGAGCGATTCAGAAGAGAAGTATTACAGTCGAAACTACTGATGGTAGAAGGAAAAGTGCAGATAGAAGGAGAGGTGATCCACGTAGTAGTAGAGCGATGTTATAACAGAAATAGATTGTTGCATGTAGCTACACGAGTTCGCGATTTGGGATCCGTCTATAAACCAACACCGCAACCTAAAGTGGAACAGGGAGTGCTGTTCCCCTCCAGAGATTTTAAATAAACTATCGATTGTGGCAATGCCCAACCGACTAACCCGACTATCCTGATTCTTACGTAATTTTGAACCCTATCCGGCCTTTAAATGGAGCATTTTTTTAATTTACCCGTCGAATATAACGGGGAGCAAATAGAACTGTCAACCCGCTTGGTGACATTTGCGTATTCTTTTAAGTTTTATGTCAGAATGGATCATCAGGAAATGGTATTTGAGAAGGATGACGAGGGGAACTATCGTATGCTGACAGCGGATAATAATATAACGGCAGATCATCAACTGGTAACTGCTATTATTCACGCATTGGTAGAGCTGCAAAATCGTCAAGACGAATAGCGGGGAATAAGTCGGACTACCACGCAGGATTCAAACATTCAGCTTATTTTTACTCTTCAACTCATCTTAAATGAACACTGCTGAGCGTGCCGAAGAAATCGATCGTGTTATTGCAGAGAAGCGACCGCTGGTAATAGCCGGTCCATGTAGCGCTGAAACAGAGGAGCAGGTGGTGCAGACGGCTATACAACTCAAAGAAACCGGAATTGTAGATATACTTAGAGCCGGGATCTGGAAACCCCGGACACGACCCGGCAAATTTGAAGGCGTAGGCTCTATAGGTTTGCCCTGGATGCAACAAGCCAGAGCCGAAACCGGATTGCCCTATGCGATCGAAGTGGCTACGGCAGGACAAGTGGAGGAAGCGCTTCGGCATGAGGCTGATGTACTGTGGATCGGCGCACGGACTACCGTCAATCCTTTTAGTGTACAGGAGGTAGCAGATGCGCTCAAAGGAGTCCGCATTCCCGTATGGATCAAAAATCCGGTAAATGCCGATATAGAACTCTGGGTAGGTGCGCTGGAACGGGTGCAGAAAGTAGGAATAGGTACCATCGGCTTAATACACAGAGGATTCTCTTCCTACGGAGATAAAGAATATAGAAATGCACCCATGTGGCACCTGGCTATCGAGATGAAGAGACGATATCCCGATTTACCCTTTATCGTTGACCCTTCACATATCTGTGGCAGAAGAGATACCATACCCGGGGTGGTGCAGAAAGCTATCGATCTCGACTACGACGGAGTGATCATAGAGGCACATTGCAACCCGGCAAAAGCATGGAGCGATGCCAAACAACAGGTAACCCCGCAGAGTCTGAAAGAAATTCTAACATCCGTCATCTGGAGAAAAGAAACCGTCCCCAGCGATGAAGTTCAGGAAGGTATCGAACGATTCCGACAACAAATCAATCAGCTCGATGATGAATTGCTCCAACTTGTAGGAAAGCGAATGAAGATTGCAGAAGAAATTGGCGCTTATAAAAGAGCTAATGGAATCACCATATTGCAGACCGGTCGATGGAACGAAATGTTGGAACGACTTTCCAGACATGGTGCAGAAATGGGACTCTGTAAGGAATTTGTCAAAAGCTATTTTGATGCCATCCACATGGAGAGTATACGGCATCAGGAAGAAGTGATGAAGAAATAAAATCGCCGACTTACTGACGATACTTTGGGGCGACTCCGAATACATTTTAAATAACTCAATCGCATGTCTGAGCATTCAGCTATTACCATCCATCCCGGATCCGTAAAAGGATCTGTGGTAGCGCCACCTTCTAAAAGCATTGCCCAACGTATTTGCGCGGCGGCTTTGCTTAGGGGCGGAACGACCATTATTCAAAATTATGGACATTCGAATGATGAACAGGTAGCCCTGACAGTCCTTCGAGATTTTGGTGCCGAAGTGCACCAATCTCAAAATACCGTTGAAATCAAGATAAACAACCCATTTACAGCGGAGCGAATCAATGTTGGAGAGAGCGGACTAGCGAGCAGATTATTTACACCCATAGCCGCGATGCTCGACCATGAGGTTCAAATTGAAGGATCAGGAAGTCTGCTCCAGAGGCCTATGGACCTTTTTGAATCCATACTCCCACAATTAGGAGCCACAGCGACCGCTACCCAAGGCAAATTGCCATTGACAGTGAAAGGTCCACTCCAGATACGCGACATGACAATAGACGGATCAGTGAGTTCTCAGTTTCTGAGCGGACTGTTATTAGTGTATGGAAGCAAGGCTACAGACGGAGTCACAATTACGGTAAACCAATTGGTAAGTAAGCCCTATATAGACTTGACGCTTCAGACCATGGAGGCCTTAGGCTTGAATGTCCCTGATAATAAAGATTACCAGTGGTTCAGATTTAAATCTACAGGAATCAAGTCTTCCGCTACTCAACGCAGAGAGTTGACCGTAGAAGGAGATTGGAGTGGTGCGGCCTTTTTGATGGTTGCGGGAGCTATTTCCGGTGAGGTGACGGTTACCGGACTCGATGCGTTTAGCTATCAAGCGGATAAGCGAATCTTAGAAGCCTTGCAACAATCGGATTGTCAGCTCTCTATTATGGAAAACCAGGTCACAGTCCGCAAATCAAAAATAAAACCCTTCCATTTCAACGCAACTGATTGTCCCGACCTGTTTCCTCCGCTTGTGGTATTGGCTGCATACGCTGATGGCACCTCCGTAATTGAAGGAATTCATAGATTAATACATAAAGAAAGTAACCGGGCATTGACACTTAAAGAAGAGTTTAATAAATTGGGCGTTGAAATAGAATTGCAAGACAATATGATGGTGGTTCGTGGTAGTAAACCAAAAGCGGCAGTTTGTCATGCTCATAATGATCACAGAATTGCGATGGCATGTGCGATAGCGGCTTTGGGAGCAGATGGACCCATTACCATTTCGAATGCTGATGCAGTTGGAAAATCTTATCCTGAGTTTTTTAACCACCTTAGAACTTTAGGTACTCAGTTGTAAAAAATAATTAGATGAATTCGTTTGGAAGAATTTTTAGGGTCACAGTATTTGGAGAATCGCACGGTCCTTGCGTGGGGGTAACAATTGATGGGATTCCCCCGGGAATTGAATTAGATATCGAAGAGTTTCTGGATGATTTGGAAAGACGGAAGGGTGGTATTCGAAGAGGAACGACACCGAGAAAAGAAGATGATATTCCACTTTTTCAAACCGGGGTTTTTAAAGGATTTACTACCGGCGCACCGCTGACAATCATCTTTGAAAATAAGAATATTCGAAGTGAGGAGTATGAGAATAAGCGAGCAATACCCAGACCGGGACATGTGGATCTGGTTGCCCGACATAAATTTGGGGGTTATGAAGATTATCGCGGAAGCGGTCATTTCAGTGCTCGTATTACCGTTGGTATTGTCGCTGCGGGTGTCATAGCACGGAAGATTATTTCCTTTGCGAACATATCAGCCAAAGTGATCGAAGTGGGCGGTTTGCCCGGAATAGATCAAGGTTTGAGTAGGGCAATTGCCGCCAAAGACAGTGTGGGCGGAATTATAGAATGTAGGGTTGGCGGACTCCCCATTGGTTTGGGTGAGCCATTTTGGGATAGTGTTGAATCGGTGTTGGCGCATGCAATGTTTTCGATTCCGGCGGTGAAAGGCATAGAATTCGGTGTGGGGTTTGCAGCTGCTCGGATGTTTGGTTCAGAACATAATGATGTGATTCTGGAGAAGAATGGGATTACAGCTACTAATAACGCCGGTGGGGTCGTGGGCGGACTTACGAACGGAAATGAATTGGTCTTCAGGATTGCTGTCAAACCTGCGTCTTCCACACCACAGACCCAAACCTCATTGAATTGGGATACGGAAGAAATGGCTACATTTTCAGTAAAAGGTCGTCATGACCTTTGTGTGGCGCTACGTGCTCCGGTAATTGTAGAGGCGATGACGGCTATAGTACTGGCAGACCTCTACAGGGTTTCAACTCATTAGCATGGGTCAATCCAACCCTCTTAATGAAGACATAATAATTCGACCCCTTTCGGGGTCGAATTATCTTTCTTTTCGTTTTTACTATAAATATTTGACTACTTCGTGGTCAGATTATCTGCATAAAACCCGCATGGGCATAATGACTTCATTATGGAATTGAACGACTATAATTTCAAAAGGTGTATTACTTCTTCTTATCCTTCAATTTACTCTTGTCGATAAAGACCTTTTTACCTTTATTATCGACCCAGTAAAACTGAGCATGCTCATCCACATAGATGGTCTCACCGTTAGGTCCAACTTTATCTCGATAAACCTGATCTGTTACGGCAGAAGCACCTTTAACAGCAATCTCCGCGGTTTTATCCGCAGCTTTCTCAGTTCCCTCCTTAATATCCTTACCTACCTCTTTGGCATTCTCACGGATTTCCTGCTTAATGCTGGTATCCTTATCGCGTGTTTGAGCTGAAGCCTCGCTAGCAAAGAAAAAAACGCCGGCTGCTAATAAACTGATGTAAACTTTCATAGCAATAGATTTTTAGAAGAATCTAAAAACACTATGCCAGCACCAAGCTTAGATAAAAAAAGCTATTAATCGTATTCCATTCCCTGATAGAAAATCCGGAAAATGTTTTGTCCGATCTGATATTGCAACACATCATAGTGCAGCCACCAACGCTCCAGATGTGCAGTAGTGACATCATAAACCTGGCCTTGTGAGAACATCTTTAAAGTGTTGGCGCGATTGACATAAGCCAGGGAATTGTACTTTATCTCCAGATTCTCAGGGTAGAAACTCTCCAGAGTATGAATCCGGCCTTTATAAAACACTTTAAAATATCCGGTCGGATCTTGATAGCATACAATGTTATCAACCACTTTCAAGTTTTTAGGAGTGAAAAATCCAACCCTATAAACACTGTCGTCGTAAAAGATTTTAAAATACCCGTCATTGCTTTGAAACGCAACCAGATCGTCACCTGCCTTGTACATCAAGGGTGCAAATTCTTCGATCTTACTGGTAACGCCCTTATAGAAGATGTTGAACTCACGATTGGCGTTCAAATAGGCAACCGTATTTCTGCCTAGGTCGAACCCTTGTATTTGATACTCCTCCTGTGCGATAAGTTGACCCCGGTAAAATATTCTGAACTGATTCGCATAATTGACATAAGCGGCCACATTATCAGAAACTTTTACCCCATTGCCCGATCCTTCGGTTGTCTGAAGCGCTGCACCTGCCAAAAAGTTTTCAACAGGGTAGGTTTCGCCGCCATAGTAAATTTTCCATTCCTGTCTTACGCCGTCGAGAAATAACAATAAACTATCCCCCAGATAATATTGCTCACAAAGTCCGGTTAGATGAACTACCTCACCGCGATCAAATACATTTAAGGAACGGGCATTGAGATAAGCCACCAAATGGTCGCTCACTTGAAATTCATTGGTAATCCCCTGATTAAGAGTTTTGACACCACCTTTATAATAAACCTTGAAAGATCTTGAGTTATCGACATAGGGAATGGCAGAACGACCCACTTTAATTTCCAAAGGTTGGAGGTAATCCGCTTTTCGGATCATGCCATTATCCCAAACCATCATTTGGTTTTGTAGATTCACATATACTGAGAGAGGCTGAGCATTCGATAAAGTGGAAAGTAATATCCAACAAAACAGAAATATTGTGGACTTATATTGCATTATTTAATCAATTTAGGGGGTAAAATACAATAAAACCGGGAAATTTTCTATGCGATAACTGTTCTAAAGGAACCTATAGGATTCCTTCTTCTACCAAACTGAATACCATTGAGTAGGCTTGCTAGAACAAATACATCAGACGTACCGTCCACATATTGTTATACTGTTCGGCTCTCCCAAACTCAGGATGAAACTGTTTACGAATAGGTATCAGAGAATATTGAAATCGGATGTTTAGAAAAAGTCCTTCCCATAGATGCAGGTTCCCGCCTAAAACCAGATTGATATCTGATTTGCGAAATTGATACATCTCCAAAGAATCATTGTTGAAAGCGGGTAGGGTATTCACTTGCTCTTTTGAGGAAATCAATTGTGCAAAGGAGATACCGCCTCCGAAATGGCTCTTGCGCCGGTCGAAATAATTGATTTGTAATGGAATTTCTGCGTAAGCCAGATCAATTTTATAGTCCTGGATCTGATACTTTTTGCTTACAGAGGGCTGTGAAAGATTAGATTTGGAGCCCTTTTGAGAATATAAAATCTCCAGACTGGCCGCTACATTCTTCCCCAATTGCGCATACATTATCCCCCCCGCATTCAGTCCGACTTTACGAAAACCGGCAAAATGATCCCCATCGACCTGGGCAAAATTCGCTCCGAGCAGCAAACCTCCATAGAACGTACGGGGCACCTCTTCATAATAATTGGATGGATTTTGCGCCCATAGCTTATTAGTAATCAGGAAGGCAAAAATAAGTACCGCGAAATAACTACTTTTATGCATTGAAACTGATATCGGAAAATGAGCTTCAAATATACGCCAAACACTCTAAAGAAGCTGGAACAGCTTTATGAGGAAGCCCGTTATATCATTCGATATGAACGAGGAAATTTTAATTCAGGCTACTGTGTTATCGAAGATAGGAGGGTGGTAGTGATCAATCGTTTTCTAAATACAGAATCACGTATTAATGTGTTAGTGGATATTTTACCTTCTATAGAAGTGAAGGAAGAGGAATTGAGCGGTGAAATGCTAAAATGGTATCATCAATTAATTGCCAGTGATCCCAACCAGCAAGATGGATCGACTTCTTCGGAGTAATAAGTTCCAATAATCAATCATTTTCTTGAAAATTTGATTTAACAACAAATAATTCGTCAAGTGAATATTACATTTCTGGGTACCGGTACCTCCCAAGGTGTTCCTATCATCGGATGCGATTGTCAAGTTTGTCGCTCAACAGATCCCAGAGATAAAAGATTGCGTGTCTCTATTTTCGTGGATACTCCGGAAGCCAAATTCGTAATAGATAGCGGTCCTGATTTTCGCTACCAGATGCTAAGGGCAAATGTTCGTCAACTCGACGCGGTGGTATTCACCCACGGACATAAAGATCATACTGCAGGGTTGGACGATGTGCGGGCATATAATTATTTTCAACAAAAGCCCATGGATGTGTATGCAAATTTAGCAACTCAGGAGGGCATTCGTAAGGAATTTTCCTATATTTTCGAAGGACCCGAATATCCCGGAATCCCTAAAATTAATCTTCATACTATCGATGGAGAACCATTTGAAATCAACGGGCTGAAAATTGTTCCTATAAGGTTGATGCATTATAAATTGGAGGTATTGGGATTTAGAATCGGTGATTTTACCTATATCACTGATGCAAACTATATTGCCCCTGAAGAACTGGAAAAAGTGAAAGGAAGCAAAGTATTGGTGTTAAACGCATTGCGAAACGAACCACATATTTCCCATTTCTCTCTAAGCGAAGCGATCGAAATCGCACAGGTCGTGGATGCCGATCAGACTTACTTTACACATATCAGTCACCAATTGGGACTACATGCAGAGGTGAGCGCACAACTTCCGGAAAAGATTCAATTGGCTTACGATGGATTAACACTTCAATTAGATAACCCAAAGAAATGATATTTAAGCTGGGAACTGCATGATCTGTGTATCTAATATGTAGCCGGAGAAAGGCAATTTTATAATTTTTTAAGGACTTAAACAGGCTGTTCGTTAATTGCATTCTCCATATATTTACACCAACGACCTTAAAACGCACAAATACAATTTTTATAATGAAGACATTTTTCGCGGCACTGCTATTAATTGCAGGCATTTCTTTAACTGCACAGGCGCAATATGGCAATAACTTTATTCAGATCGGACAAACAGCGCCTGATCTGGCCTTTGCAAATCCTGAAGGGAAAACCTTGAAATTATCTGAAATCAACAAAAATAGAGTTGTATTACTGGATTTCTGGGCATCTTGGTGTGGTCCCTGTCGTCGAGCCAATCCCCAATTGGTGCAGTTTTATGAAACATACAAGGACAAAAAATTCAAGAATGCTAAAAAAGGTTTTACAGTAGTGAGCGTTTCTTTAGATCAGAACAAAGAAAAATGGGTGTCAGCTATCCAGACCGATAATCTTTACTGGCCTTGGCATATGAGTGATTTAGGTGGATGGAGCTCTAAAGCCGCCGCTGCCTATGGCGTATCCTTCATTCCTCAAGCCTTTTTGATCGATGCAGACGGTAAAATCATCGGTAAATATATGATGGCAGAGCAGGCAGAAGAAGATTTAAAGAAGTTGCTGAAATAAGCCGGTAAATGTTGGGTGTAAGCGTACCCGGTCGACCCGTTCCGGTCGGTTTGGTACGCTTATTTTGTATCTGAGCTACAATGTCGAAGAATAATAAGCAGAGAAAAAAGCGCAGTGCTAGAGGCCGTTCGAAAATATTGAAATGGCTGGGCATAGTATTGCTTTTAGCGCTTGCGGCAGCCGGTTATATCAGCTATCTCGTTTTCGGATCCAATACCGGCGACATGCACCGAGGTAACTATTTGTATATTCCCACGGGGGCTGACTATTCAAAGGTCAAATCGGAGCTGGAAGCAGGTGGATTTATCAGAAACAAAAGCAGTTTTGACTTATTGGCAAAGCGAGCTAATTATCCTTCTCATGTGCATCCGGGTAAATACCATATCCAAAAGGGTATGAGTAATTATGAACTGATTCGTTTGTTACGAAGCGGTCGGCAAACCCCGGTTAAATTAGTGGTGCAAAAGCTGAGAACCAAAGACGACTTCGCAAGATTGGTAGCCCGAAATTTGGAAGCCGATTCTTTGTCAATGCATCAATTGTTAAATGATTCCGGTTTTCTGGTAAATTTTGGTTTAGATACAGCAACAGCGCTTTGTGGTATAATGCCTGATACTTATGAATTCTATTGGAACTCTGATGCTGAGACGGTATATAAGAAGATATTCAAGAACTATCTGCGATTTTGGACCGAAGAACGGAAGGGTATGGCTGCTGCAAAAGCTTTGACTCCGGAACAGGTGGTAATCCTGGCTTCGATTGTTGAAGAAGAAACCAACCAGAATGAGGAGAAGCCAATAATCGCATCTGTCTATTTAAATCGATTAAAGAAGAGAATGAAATTGCAAGCCGACCCGACTGCTCGGTACGCTTTTGGAGATTTTACCATTCGCCGGGTAACTTCGGTACATACAGCAATTGCTTCTCCGTATAATACTTATCATTCATTTGGACTACCCCCTGGTCCTATTTGCACTCCGGAGACGAATACAATTCTGGCGGTATTGAATGCTACAGAT
This sequence comes from uncultured Chitinophagaceae bacterium, assembly GCA_964636205.1. Classification (GTDB taxonomy): domain Bacteria; phylum Bacteroidota; class Bacteroidia; order Chitinophagales; family Chitinophagaceae; genus JBEBVQ01. Next base: position 25,062 of record CAZWPF010000012.1, read on the forward strand.
ACAGATTATCTTTATTTTTGTGCTCGTGGCGATGGCAGCGGTAAACATCTATTTGCGAAAACTTATCAAGAACATTTGCAGAACGCCCGTGCTTACCATCGAATGCTCAATCAAAGTGGAATAAGGTAGTGGTTTTTCCGATACCCTTACTTAATTGAGTTGATCTAATTGATCTCAAAAAATCCGAATCGGTATATGAATTTTGAATTGCAGCCTCATTTGGAAAACGACCAAGTGGTATTAGTACCCTTGAAGGAGGATGATTTTGATGCCCTGTTTCAGGTAGCATCAGATCCAAAAGTATGGGAGCAACATCCAAATAAATACCGATGGCAGAAAGAAGAGTTTCAAAAGTTTTTTGAAGGTGCTATAAAAAGTCGTGCTGCTTATAAAGTGGTAATAAAATCAACTGGTGAAGTAGCCGGCAGCACCAGAATCTATGATTATAACGAGGCGGATCAAAGCATCTTAATTGGTTACACTTTTTATGGGACGAAATTCTGGGGTACCGGTATAAACCACGCGGTAAAACGGATGATGATGGATTATCTATTCCAGTTCGTCGATAAAATATACTACCATATAGGGGCTTGTAATTTGCGTTCACAAATATCTATATCCCGACTCGGTGCAACTAAGGTTGGAGAAATAGAACTAAGTTATTACGGGGAACCACCGACACCAAATTTTGTCTATCTGATTTCGAAGGAAGATTATACCGCGACGAAAAGCCCCAGTCTATAATTTTTTCAATGCCTTTAAATAAGCAGCGATATCCTTGAGGTCTTGTTTGGAGAGCAAGTCCTTGTCAAAACCAGGCATTACTCCTAGTCCGTGTCTGGCCTGAAATCGGGTAAGAAAACCCGGAACTGTTGTAACCGACGGACCAAGTCCGCTTTCTCCCGATGGGTGACATTGATAACAATAATGCATAAATAGTCTTTCCCCATTGGCGATATGAGGGCTTGTACTACTGACGACTTCTCCGCTAATCGGTTCAGTTTTCCGGACGGCACAGGACAACATATAGAGTGCAAATATCGAGATCAGGATATACTTTTTCATCTTAGCGGGTTTTAGTTATTTTCCAAATTGCTCCGGTTTTATCCATGGGCAACGGACCTCTATCAGTCATCTTCATAATACCAAAGTCCACAATGTAAAGGGCGTCACCGGATGGACTGAATTTCACAGCCAATGGACGTTCTAATCCGCCTTTGTCTAACCAGCTTGCCGGACCGTTCTTCTTACCTTTGTTGACTGCAAAATCTTGAATTACCCCGGTATTGACATTTACTCTTACCACCTTAAAGCCAACGGGTGATAATACCTTTCCAACCCCTGGCGACATATCCCCAAATTCTGCTACAAAGGCTTCTCCGGCATGGCCAAAGGAATTGTTGGTAGAGAAATCCATGCCATTGGCGGAGCTATGTACTGCGAAGACAGCGACGGGGCGGGGTGGAGTGCCCGGATACTTAGATAATAAAGGCGTAATTTCCTTTTTGCCGGGGGCTTGAAATTTTCCCGCAATTGGTATTCCTGCTGAATAGTCGGGAAAGCCATACCATTTTCCTTCTTCCAGTTCCCAAAGAACATCAGCCGTTCCCCAAATGGGCCGGCTCCCACGATCATCGTATGAGTTTTCGCTTACATAAATTTTTCCATTCGGTGCTATGGCTAAACCGTATGGATTCCTAAAGCCCCAAGCTACTAATTCAGGATCGCCACCCTCGATAGGAATTTTTAAAACAGCCCCATTGCATGGGATTTTGCCTTTAATTACCTGTCCTGCAGTTGTCGGCGTACCATAAGGTGAATAGGCGCCGGTGACTACCTTTTTATTTTCATCGAAAACATCCTCTGTGATAAAATTCTCACCGGTAAGTGTAATATCCCGACAAGGAATATCGTGAAAATCCCGTCTGCGTTTCAGCCAACCGAAATCTGCATTGTCATTACCAACCACGGCGGAATTAGTCGCGGTGCCTTGTCCGAAATAGATATACCCGTCTTTAATCACCAGGTGATCGGTATGATGATCTCCGTAACTAGGCAAATCGGAAATTAAAACTGTTTGTTTCCCTTCAGGAGTACACCTGATAATTCTTCCACCTTCTAAAGCACCGCCTTCAGAAATATACAAAGCCCCCTGGTGCCAGACCACGCTGGTCCATGGACCGTTTTTGCCGCCCTTCGCAATGATTTGCTGATTACCATTAGGATCTATACGAATTAATTGGGGCGCTTTCCAAACTTCTCCATAGGAGTAACCGGTCTCGACAAGGTAAAGATTTCCCTTGTCGTCGATAGTGGTTGCCGCGGGAAAACTAAATCCACTTGCTACCAGTTCGATTTTATAACCGGGCGGCAATGCAATATCATTAGCATTGAAGTACCGCTCCGGAGTTCCCTTAACCTGACCTCCACCTTTCGAGGGACGTACGCTGTAACATGCAGAACATAAAACTGTAAGGATCATAATATAGTATAGACCTGCCTTTTTCATATTGCGGGATTTTCGAAAATGTCAGTAAAACCATTCCATTAACTAAAAAGACTCGCCGAATGAGATATAAAATCCTGACTGATTGCCGGCACCTAAAGCATAGTCGAGCCGTAGATTAACTTGATTTTTGCGATCGATCAGAAAGCGAATGCCTCCGCCATAATTAGGAAGAATATGTTGTAGATTGTATTCAGACAGGTCTGCATACAATACAGAAGCACCTCCAAATGCCGCTATTCCCCACCGTCTATAGATTGTTTGGCGAATTTCTGATTGGAGGCTCATTAAATTTTGCTCACGGAACCTGCCGTAAAAATAACCCCTTGCCAGTTGGTCGCCCCCTGCCAAAGCATAGTCAAAAAACGGAGGAGTGCCAAAATTGGATTCATTATATAGTCGCAGCGCTCCGGCTGTAGATTTCGAAAGTTTGCGATAGTTTCTAAATTCAGTTAGCAGTTTATAATAGTTATTTTCCGACTGATTATAGCTGCCGGAGAGCTCCAGATAAACACCCTTTGTGGCATTGAGGAGATTGTTCCTCGTATCTTTTAGTATAGTTAATCCCAATCCGTATGTAGTATTATTAGTCAATTCAGGAAATAGTTTAGCTTCCGGCTCGTAACTTACCCGTTGATAGTTGAGATATCTCAGTTTGGGACCTAGAAAGAATGCATGGGGTAGTTGTTTTAAGAAATTAATCTCAACTATGCTGCGCCGGCTATTGAAAAAAGTGGTGAAAGCATCGGGCGTTTCTGCCCCAATTCCCGAATATTGATCTGGATAATCTGAAAAATGGATTTTCCCTTGCGTGTACCAACGCTCATGTTTGAAAAAATAAGCCCATTCCGTTTCTAAAATAATTTGATTCTTCCAAGTGTAATTGAACTCCAATTTTGCATTTGATTTTCTGGTAAGGCTATCGCGATACCAATCGATTACAAACAAGGCAACGGCCCCTACATAGCTGCCGGTTTCCGGTGAGTAACCCAATGCAGGAACAGGCAGAATACTAATTCTACGGTCGTTTTCAACTGACTTATCTTCTGCTTGTGCACCGGCATCGAATTGAGTCGCCAGCAATATCAATAGGATACATAAATTTCTATTCATGGGATAATTGACCGGCTATTTTCAAAACCTACAACCGATATGCTTTAAAATAATGCCGCATCCTATAGGGCGAGTGACAGTAAATTTTATAGGCTGCCTTTTAATATTGTTTGTGAAGCGTTTACGAGTAAATCGGGAGGCCGCGGTTGTTCACGTCCATTAAGGTCCCGGGATGTGTGGAATGAAATTTATAACTCATATAGCGAGCATTATTCAATAACTAAAAAAAACGACCATTATGCCAAACACAAAAACTGCCAAAGCCGCATCGAAAACTGCCGCTAATGGCTCTATGGAAAATTCAAAATTCAATCAGCTTTTTGTTGACCAGATCAAGGACATCTATTGGGCAGAGAAGCAATTGGTAAAAGCCCTACCGAAACTCCAAAAAGCCGCTACTTCAGAAGAGTTGAAAGAAGCAATCGGAATGCACCTGGAAGAAACTCGCGGACAGGTAGAACGTCTTGAGGAGATCTTTGAAATCATGGGTAAGAAAGCCGTCGGCAAAAAATGTCCAGCTATGGAAGGTCTTATTGAAGAAGGAAACGAAGTGGTCAGTGATACTGATGCCGATAGTATGGTAAGAGATGCAGGTATCATCATTGCCTCTCAAAAAGTAGAGCACTATGAAATCGCTTCCTATGGCGGATTGGTAGCCCTGGCACAAACTATGGGACAGGAGGATATTGCTAATCTGCTGCAACAAACTTTGGATGAAGAAAAGGAAACTGATAGTAAGCTGACCGCAATTGCAGAAGAATACGTTAATGAAGAAGCAGTAGAAGAATAAAACAAATTGACAGTGATTATTTAATAACAACTAAAACAACGATTATGGGAATGGGAATGAACGCCGGTCACAACGAGGGGAAACTGGCAAAAGCAATCGAAGATAAGACAGCCCGACTTCCGTCGGATGCCTATTTATGGACAGCAGTAGGAGCGATGGCTTTGTCTGCGACCCTCAAATGTATGGGTCATAAGCACGGGGCATTATTTGTAGGACAATGGGTTGCGCCTTTTCTGTTATTCGGAATTTACAACAAATTGGTTAAGCAAGACGGACATGATTAATCTGTTCGTAATGGCTCCCAATTCTAAAACATCTACGTTATGAAAAACCACCCAACCAATACCGATACAAATACAGACAGTAATTCTACCTCTATGAATTCATTGAGTGCTTGCATGAACAAAGCGGTAACCGATGGATATGTTGTTAACTTTAAAGTTAATCCTGAAGGTTTGCTGCATACCGAGTCCGACGACCTAATATATCGTCCCGACCAAGTACAAATCGTGAATTTCTACCGTTTCGAAGGAGAATCTGATCCGGGTGATAACAGCATTCTATACCTGATAGAGACATCTGATCAAACAAAAGGAATGCTATTAGATGCTTATGGTACTTACGCGCAAGAGCAGATCACCCAATTTGTGAAACAAGTTGAGGATTTTCAAAAGCAAGAAAAGCGGTCGGATAAACCCGATAACATCGACTAATGGGCGAAATCCGTATCAAACGCTACCATACGCTCGACAGGGGGATTATAATATCCATATTTTAGATCAGGAAATTCTTCCTGAATCAATTCCATCATCTGGCGGATGCCCATGCATTCGCCAGTTTCCGTAATACCCATTTTGCCTAGGTACCAGTCGGGGTCGATATTGAAATTGCGCCATTGAATCATGCTCAGCCCTGTAGTCTTGATCAATTCCCGCAATGCTTCGTATTCGGCTTCACTATCGGTCATTCCGGGGAATGTAAAGTAATTGATCGACGACCAGCCACCGTAGCGGTTGACGACACGCAAACTCTCGATGATGTCTTCGAATTGGTAGTTATTGGGCTGATAATATTTGGTATAAATCTCCTTCCGGGCCGAATTTGTACTTACTCTGATACTGTTCAGACCTGCCTTCATCAAGGCTTCTACCGCTGCCGGTTTACTACCATTGGTATTAATATTGATGCTTCCCTTTTGGGTATGCTTGCGGATTTCTATAATCGCATCTCTCATCACCTCCCACATCAGCAAGGGCTCACCTTCGCAACCTTGACCAAAACTAACTATAGGGTAGGGCGCAGATTCCAGATGGGGCACTGTATATTCAACAATCTCAGCCACTGTAGGCTTAAATTGCAAACGGTCTTGATTAGATACGATAGTTTCCTCCTCAGGTTGAAAGGATATACAACCGATACAATTCGCGTTACAAGCAGGTGATACCGGGATGGGGCATTCCCATCTACCCATAAAATAGTTACGAGCTGCAGGACAATGATAAGTGGATGCGCAGTTATCGGCCAGATGTTTTACCAGCCTGTTATGTGGATAGATTTTCTTGAAATGGTCAATACCTGAGATAATGACATTATCATTATAACCCGAACATTCTTGTCGGATATCCCTTTCGATTCTAACAGCCGGAACAAAAAATTGATCGTCTGACCAGCCTACGGCGGTGTAGCAAAACAAAGGAAGAGTAGGCGCATCCGGGAGTGTTTCGTAAGCTGCCAGATAAAACCCGGTATGGGCAGGCGGAATGAAAGCTGCAACAGCCCAGCCTTTTTCGCAAAGCCGCATCATTCCGGTATTCACATCTATACCGATCGATCTCCTTCCGGGAAGTTCGTACAAGGATCCCCCCTCCGGCAAAGTAATCCATTCATCTTCTTCGATGGGCATTGCATCCCATCCGCTCCTACCTACAGCATAAAGCGTAGTATCTTCAAAAATATTACCGGCTCCGTCGGAGTAAAGGACATAAGGTGTCATAGAGTAATTACCAATTGCTTTCTATTCGGTTTGCTTTTCCGGCTTCAATCTTGCTGATGCACCAAGCTTCGAAATCTTGCGCGTCGAAGTCGGCCGGTTGCACATTCCACTGTAATAAATGATTTTCCTGGTCGTCTATGGTAAGCACGCCAAATCGCAAAATAACACGATCAATTTCTGACCATTTCAAAAATTTTCTTCTACTGTTGACAGGTAAACGAATCCCATCTTCATTGAACTTTACAAATTGCCGACGTCCGCTTCCTTTCTCCCAGAAAAGGGAAAATACGAGCGTTACACTCACGATAGCGCAAAGTGATGCCGGCACCCACCACTGAAAAAGTGCGAAAATGAAAGCAGTCGCAATCAGCAAGACCAATTCACCCACCCGGAACAGATAATTTACCGAAGGTGTCAACAACCATTTGTTCCGAAATATCACCACAGCTAATATTGCCATTCCGGTAAGAATGCACCAGGTGGCTGCGGACACGACCATAAATCCGGGTATGGGCATGGCCGGCGCTTTGAGCCGGATCAGAAAAGCCAGTCCCCCCGCACCCAACAACATCAGTGCCGCAATCAAATGCAGAGAGGTTACCTGATGTGGTTTTACTCGTTCTTCGACTAGTTCTAATGAAAAGTCCATAGCTACAAAGGTACAAGTCCGCCGAAACTTATCGTTATCAGCGGTCAGCCATTTTTTAAATTCGTTTATTAACGTAGCTTTATGTTTCGAACCTACCACTATGTTTGAGTTGCTTTTTAAGCATGTATCTGAGAAAATTGCCATAGGTGACCACGAAAAGGAGGTCTGCTATTCATTGTTTATTACCAAAAAGCTGAGAAAAAAGCATTTTTTACTCAAAGAAGGGGAGCCTTGTAAATACCTTTCCTTTGTGGAAAAGGGACTGCTTCGTTCTTATACGGTAGATGAAAAGGGCTCTGAGCACATCATTCAGTTTGCGCCGGAGGGCTGGTGGATTGCCGATATTTATAGTTTATTGACCGGAGAACCATCGGAATATAATATTGATGCTGTGGAAGATACAGAGATGCTGGTATTGACTCCGGAGGCTTATGAAGAACTGATGGTGAGGGCTCCGGCTTTTGAGCGGTACTACCGTTTGCTGATGCAGAATAGTTTGATCGCTTACCAACGGAGGGTTACTTGCGCACTTACCAGAACTGCTGAAGAGACTTATACCGAGTTTTTGCGTACCTATCCACATATTGCCCAGCGAGTACCTCAACATAATATTGCGTCTTATCTGGGGATAACACCCGAATCATTGAGCAGGATTCGTCGACAAATGGCAGAGAAATAGTAGATTAAATCAGAATTTGGCTTTAAAATCTGTTTCTTAACATACCTCAATGGCTGTCCGGTAAACTCCGGTTAATTTGCAGTTGTTCAATAAATGAGATAGCTATGGATAGGAAGAAGTTTTTGACGACTGTTTCGAGCGCGGCAGCTATGGTGAGTGTAGGTGGGTTGACTGCTTTCAAGAAGTTGACAGATAGTTTACCTATGAGCGATCAGGTGATGCCCGTGTTATTTATCGGCCATGGTTCGCCAATGAATGGGATTGAAGACAATGAATTTTCGAAAAACTGGGAGCGGTTGGGACAGGAAATTCCTCGTCCTGCGGCCGTATTGGTGATATCAGCGCATTGGTTTATAAAGGGGACTCGTATTACCGCTATGGATTTTCCAAAGACGATTCATGATTTTGGAGGATTCCCCAGAGAATTGTTTGAAGTTCAATATCCTGCACCCGGAAGTCCCTCGCTGGCCCGTGAAATTTCCGAGGCGATTCAGTCGGTACATGTCGAACCCGATCATGATTGGGGACTGGATCACGGCGCATGGACGGTAGTGAGGAGAATGTATCCGAAGGCTGATATCCCTGTGTTACAGCTGAGTATTGACTATACTAAGGGACCCAAATTCCACTATGAATTAGCGAAGGAACTGGCGTTTTTAAGAAGAAAAGGTGTGTTGATCCTCGGTAGTGGAAATATGGTACACAATTTAAGAATGGTCAATTGGTCGATGATGGACGGGGGAGGATATGATTGGGCTTATCAGATGAATGACAAGTTTAAAGAGTTGATTTTGAACGGAGATCATCAGCCCTTGATTAAATACGATTCCTTGGGTAGAGAGGCATTGATGGCCATTCCCACACCGGAGCATTATTTACCCTTGTTATATACGCTGGCACTTCAGGATAAGAAAGATGAGGTCAATTTGTTCAACGACAAAGCTTTGGGTGGTTCTTTGACGATGACCTCAGTGAAAATTGGCAGAGGTTGATTTAGGTTCGGTTTGTAGAATTAATTCCTGTGAAATAGTCGACAAAATTTATTTTTGATCTATGAAAAAGAAGCTATTAGCCACCAATTATTCTGCCGGTGGAATCAATTTTATTAGTCTGTTATTGCGTTTAGTATTCGGTATATTGATGCTTGTGGGCCACGGCTATCCCAAATTGCAGAAGTTTGATACCATTGCGCCCAAGTTTATCAATTTTATGGGGTTGGGTTCTTCAATGTCATTGAGTCTCGCCATATTTGCTGAGTTCTTTTGCTCGCTTTTGCTTATTCTGGGTTTATTTACGCGTTTGGCATTGATACCCCTACTCGTTACAGCATTGGTAATAGTTTTTAAAGCCAATGGCGGAGATGTTTTTGGTAAGGCAGAATCAGGTTTTCTTTATTTATCGGCCTACTTTGTATTGTTCATTATAGGCGCGGGAAAGTTTAGTGTAGATGCAATGATCAGTGGAAAATAGGTTTTTCTTAACATTTGTTGCGGAGTTTCCTATTAGTTTTACTGTTCATTGAAAATAACCTTATGCTTATGAAAAAGATTGCTGCTTTCTTCACAATGTTCTTGGCGACTGTAGTCATGGCATTTGCTCAGGATGCTCCTAAGAGCCCGCGTGTTACCGCCAGTAATGATTTTGCCGAGATTTCTTACGGTCAGCCCTCCAAAAGGGGACGTGTTATTTTTGGCGAGTTGGTTCCTTATGGCAAAGTTTGGCGTACCGGTGCCAATATGTCTACTGATTTGGTATTAAAATCAGATGCGGTATTGGGTGGTAAGAAGTTGAAAAAGGGTACTTATGCTATTTTTACAATTCCTGAGAAGGATCAATGGACTATTATCGTGAATAGCCAGCCCGCTCAAAGGGGTGCTTCTGAGTATGAGGCCAACAAGAAAAAGAATGTAGCTGAGGTGAAAGCTCCTGTTGAGAAGACAGCTACTGTAAAAGAGGAGTTTACCATTTCTTTTGAGCCCGGATTTATGGTATTCAATTGGGATGATGTCTTGGTAAAAGTTCCTTTTGAAAAGAAATAGTAAGATTAAAGTTTTCTAAGTCGTAAAAGTCCCGGGATAATTCCGGGATTTTTTTTGCATTCCAATAGAGGAAAATTCGAAGTTCGACAACCCTCAAATCTCTGGATATTATTAGCGTTCGCACAGCCGAAGGCTTCGCACATCCCGAATGGAATTCGGGATCGCACAAAGATTGCGTAAGCAATCTGTTCGAACGTATTCGCGCTATTGCGCGAATACCCGGTTTAGTCGATTAGCCCCAAAGTAATTGCCTTCTTGATCAGTCCGGCGGTATTTTTTACATCGAGCTTTAAGAGGATGCTATTGCGATGGTGGTCAATGGTACGTTTGCTCAGGTATAGTTTTTCGGCGATTTCCCGACTTGTAAAATTGGCAGCGATCAACTGCAATACCTCGCGCTCCCGCTGCGTGAGTAGGGGAGTATCGGCATTCTTATGCCCCGAGCTCAGCGTATGTTGCATTACTTGCTCGCGAAGACTTTCCTCTAAAAACTGACCGCCTTCATAGACAGTCCGAATAGCATTGATCAGGATCTGTTCACGGGATGTCTTCAATACATAACCCATTACACCCGCGTGGAACATGCTTTTTACAAAGTAGACATTCTCCAGATTGGTAAGTGCGATAATTTTAATCTCAGGATATTTTCGAGAAATAATTTTAGCCAATTCATCTCCTTGCTTACCCGGCATTTGGATATCCAATAACAACACATCAGGGATGGAGCGGGTTAGCCCTTCCAATAACTCGGTACCATTGTGATAGACTTCATTGACCTTCATTTCCTCATTGCCTCGCAACACATTTTGAAGTCCGTTCAATACTAAAGGATGGTCATCCGCTATCGCTATGTTTATGGCCATTTTATTATCTCTGTTGAATTGATGGACGCTCTAAAATAGGGTTTTTAATGGAATGTTGATTTTCAGGTAGATTAATTTCGATATACACCGAAGTGCCCCGTCCGGGTTCTGATTTGATAGAAATCGTACCGTTCATACTCTTGAGTCGATTGTGAAGATTGTACAAACCCGCACCTTTTTTGCTTTGTTGCTGCACCTCGAAGCCCTGACCGTTGTCTTCCACAGTGATACTCAACACAGGATGTTCCAACATTATTTGAACCAAAACCTCGGTTGCATCAGCGTGCTTCACCACGTTATGAATCAATTCCTGAACAATCCGATATACTGAAAGCCGATACTCATCCGACAATTGTTCAACAGCCCCATAAGCCTGAACATTAATGCTCAATTCCCGGTTCTGACCAATATGTCTGCAGAAATGACGAATGGCTTCGGGCAAACTATGATGCAGCAAAATCTCGGGCATCATATTATGTGCAGTTTTACGCACCTCCTTTCCAATATCATCTAAAATATCACGAAGTTTTTGATAAGCTTCTGTATTAGTTACGGATGGTGATTCCTTCTTCAAAACAGCTGTATTTAATTGCGCCGCGGCAATCAGTCCGCCTATCCCATCATGCAACTCCCGCGCAATCCTGTTTCGCTCATTTTCCTCGCCCTCCATCATTGCTTTCAAACGTTCAATCTCTTGCCTTTGCTGTAAATTGGCCAATTGTTCGTGCAAAAGTTTCCTCCGATTACGGTGTCGGCTATACAATCCTGCAGATAATAAAATTAAGATCACGCTACCCGATACCATTGAGGTAATCCACAGATTTTTTCGCTGTATATCCCGTTCTTGCCTGGCTATCAGGAGTTGTTGTTGAATCAGCTCTTTGTCTTTTTCTGCAGTTCTGTATTTGACTTCGATCTGATTGACATTATTGATAATTTCTTTTCCCGAAATGCTGTCATTGAGTTGGATATAAGCCCAGGTCTCTTCATAGCCTTTCTGGTATTGACCCATTGCCCCATAAAGCTTGGCAAGATTCCAATGCGCTTCTCTTATTACTAAGGGTTGGTGTAAGAGCGTAGCTCGGTTTTTGGCCTGCAACAATACGTTTTCTGCTTCTGTAAAGCGACCTAATTGCATATAGGCTCCTCCCAAAGCGGTACCGGTATTGTTCATATAGGAGAGGTCTATTAATTTCTTTCGACTAATACTGTCGGCCCGCTCTAAATAGTCCAATGCACGCTGGGGCTGCTTCTTTTCCAACCATGCGATACCTAAATTAGAGTAAGCAAGGTAGCTAACATCATCAAACCGGTGCTGCGTACCAATACTCAGGGCCTTTTCAAAATAATGAATGCTACTGTCCCAAAGTTTTATATGGTTAAAAGTAATTCCCTGATTAATTAATACATTTCCCAGTACATAGTAATTTCCCTTTTTAAGCGCTCCTGCCTCAGCTTTGTTCAGATAATAGCGACATTGTTCAGGAGGTCGACCCATATGGATCAATATGGCGCCCAGATTGGAATAGACATAATCGAAATTTTCGTCGGGTGCAAGGTACTCTCCTAATCGTATTCCCTGATAGTAGCTTTTAGCCGCTTCAGCCAGATTTCCTCGAATATGATAGATGCGACCTAAATTATTACATATCCGAGGCAAAAGATGATGGGAACGAATATCGAATAAACTGTAAGGAATGGCTTCTCTAAAAGTTGCTTCTGCCTCTTCGTATAATGATCTCGCCGCGTATGCACTCGCTAGTTGAAAAAGCGAATTCGCCCTTCCATAATGATACGATAATCTGATACTCGCGGCATAAATTTCGCTCATCAGATTTATGGCGCTATCTGGATTAGTGCGACCTAATTCATGGTCTACAGCATACCGCACTACCGCTGAAATAGAAGCGGTATCCCAGTTCTCAGAAGTTAGTTCATTCCTGACCGGGAATTCCGGCAGTGTCTGGGCCATAGGACGGAACGGCATCAAAAACATAAACAGTATCAAAAAATACCGATATGCACTTTTAGCGTTATGATTGGCTTGTGTATTATTCAAAACAACATGATTGCAAAAAGGTAAAATTACATCAGCTTCTACCGCTTAAAATTAGGTATAAATGCCCAATTGGTTTTCGGGTACAATTGCGGATAAACGGTCCAATATAGTGAAATACCTTTGTTCCTGAGGGTTGACACTACTCTCGATATTAAATGATATTCTGATCTGCAGATTCAGATGCCTGTTTTTGAACAGTTTAACTAAAAACCTAACTTATGTACAAAAATGTCACGAAGATTTTTCTATTGTTAATGACCTTTTCCCTGTCGGGCTACGCGCAATATGTATCGCCGGGTACCTGGACATGGATTGGAGGCTCTGATACTATCCAGAAGCGTGGAGTGTATCGTACAAAAGGGACGCCGAATCCAATCAGTGATCCCGGAGGTAGAGAGAGTGGGGCGACCTGGGTGGATACTGCCGGCAACTTTTGGTTGTTGGGCGGTTACTCATACGCCACCAGTCCGTACATCGCCTCTACGGTAAATGATATGTGGAAATACAATCCCGACACCCAAGAATGGACCTGGGTGAGAGGAGATACGACCACTAACAGCACCGGTGTGTATGGCACCATAAAAGTTCCTGATCCGGCTAATCATCCGGGTGCCAGACAACGCTACGCTCATTGGACGGATGCCAATGGTGATTTATGGCTATTTGGCGGATATGGTATGGGCTCATCTGCGCCCTTGGGATACTTAAACGATTTATGGAAATATTCAGTAGCCAACGACGAATGGACTTATGTAAGTGGGCTTCCCACCAGAAATCCAAACGGGGTTTATGGAACTAAGCGCGTTCCTAGTCCTTTCAATATGCCAGGTGGTAGAGAAGGGGCATCGGGCTGGTGCGATAAACAGGGTAATTTCTGGATTTTCGGAGGTATAGGTCGTCATGCCTACTCCGCCGGCACTGCCGTACACCATCTGAATGATCTATGGAAGTACAATCCAGTGACAGACGAATGGACTTGGGTAGCCGGTTCGGATTCAGCGGAAAAATATGCTGTAAGTGTTGGACTTGGTGTGGCGGATACGGCTAATACCCCCGGTTCTAGAAGATATGCAGCAAGCTGGACGGATAGCGATGGTAATTTCTGGTTATTCGGCGGACAAACAGCCAATATCGTTCATAAATACAATGATCTGTGGAAATTCGATCCGGTGAGTGAACAATGGACTTGGATCAGTGGGGATACCATGGCCTTCCATTACGATGGAACAAAAGGTGGTCAAGGTATCTACGGTGATTTATTGGTTCCGGATACCACGAATTACCCGGGAGGTCGTTCCGGAGCTGTGGCCTTCCCCGGTCCTGACGGATACTTCTGGATGTTTGGAGGTAGTGGCTTCGGCCATATTTCGGGCAAAGCACATGAATACCTGAATGATCTCTGGCTTTATAACTATGTAACTAATATCTGGACTTGGGTAGATGGCGATACTGTAAGCGCAGACGCGTTAAATGGTCACTATGGCACTATCGGCGTCGCGGATCCGGACAATGCCCCGTCGGGTCGTTACTTCGGTCATGGCTGGGTTACTGCAAACCACGATCTCTGGTTGTATGGCGGTCATGGTCGCGGACGAGTATCTAATAGTGGCTACCTAAACGATGTATGGACATTCAACACTTGCTTTATCTTGGGAACAGCACCCGGAATCGATGGAGAGGATACCGTGTGTCGCGGATCCGAAGTTACTTATTCCATCCCTCCAATTGATAATGCAGAAGGCTATGAATGGGAATTGCCATCAGGTTGGACCGGTTCCAGCAATGCAAATAGTATCAATGTGATTGTGGGGAATAACGGGGGCACCATTCGGGTTAAAGCATCCAATTACTGCGACACCGGAGATATCGCCTCATTAGACGTATTCATCCCACCGCACAATCAAGTATTTATTAACGTAGACACATTCACACTATGGACGAGCGGAGGCCATGCAAAGTATCAGTGGTATTTCAACGGTGACCTGATTGATGGGGCTACTGATTCATTCTATCATGTTACGGAAAACGGCGGATACAAGGTGATTATTGAAGATATCTATGGTTGTGCGGATACTTCTCAGGAATATATGGTCAACAATGTTGGAATCTCCAATATGGAGGGCAGCAAGTTGAATGTATTGGTTTATCCGAATCCTGCGACCGACCAGCTTAATATCAGATCTGCTGTTCCGACAAAATTGATCATCCAGTCTTTGGATGGAAGAACGGTACTCAGCAGTGATCAACCACGAACCGTTGCTATCGGTCATTTGCAGGCGGGCGTATATATCATTCGACTGACTGATCATAATGGCAAATTGATTTATACAGACAAGCTAATGAAGATCACTCGTTAGCAATATGTTTTAGTTCCCTCTTTCAGCGCCGAGCTTTCCAAAAGCCGGCGCTTGATTGTTTAAACCCAATCAGTTTAGTCAGTATTTACCGTTATCCCGGATACAAAAAGGGCTGTACAGAAAACCGTACAGCCCTTTTT
>CAZWPF010000013.1:0-39162 GCA_964636205.1 uncultured Chitinophagaceae bacterium
TAAAGCAATTTCTTGTTGACTTTCGCCGTTCGCTCGAAGAGCGCCTTTGGGATATATACAACGGAATCCTCCGGATGAAGCAAGCTGGTTTGCCTGTTGACGCCATTGCCCCCGAAGCTGCTATCTACCTTACCATTAAAATGGACTTGAAGGGTATGGCAAGCGAAGATGGACAGGTATTGGCGTCTCAAACTGATGTGACCACTTATCTGCTGGATAAGGCGCAACTCGCCATCGTTCCATTCTCATGCTTTGGTGCCGATGCGCAATCGCCCTGGTATCGACTGAGCGTAGGTACATGTACGATGGAAAACATCCGAATTATGCTCTCCAAGCTGGAGGCAGCATTGAGTACATTAAAGCAACGCTAATTTCAGAATCATCATATCAAAAAACAGATAAATTGACCCGATTCGATTTGATTCGGGAATGAGTTTCATAAATTCGATTAGAATCCCATGCAAGTTTACAAATTTGGAGGAGCCTCGATTGCCACTCCCGAAAGAATGAAATCACTTTGGCCTATTATCGCCGAAGCTCAGCAACCGGTTACGCTTGTGGTTTCAGCCTTGGGTAAAACCACCAATGCACTTGAAGAAATAGTCGCCACAGCATGCAAGGAAGATAAGACGCGAGCCCGCGAATTAGCAACCAAATTGGAAGAAGAACACCTAGAATTTGCAAAGACTTTGCTCGAGCCAGATTATTATAATAAGGCAACAGAGGTCTTGAATGTACTATTTACTGAACTTCAATGGGCTATCGACGATGCGGATCCCTTGCGCTATGATTATTCATACGACCAGATCGTGTGCATGGGAGAGCTGCTGTCTACCCGCCTCATGTATTTCTTTTTACTGCAACAAGGATGGGATTCAACCTGGATAGATATCCGGGATGTGATTCGAACCGATGAAACTTATCGAGACGCCAGGGTTGACTGGGATTTTTCCGAGAATCAGGCAAAAATGATCATCGGCACAGAGATCGCCAAAGGTAAAAATGTGGTTACGCAGGGCTTCATTGGTTCCACTGCCGATAATGCTTCTGTGACATTGGGCCGGGAGGGGTCTGACTATACCGCGGCTATGCTGGCAGCGATGTTGCAGGGTTCTTCGGTAACCATTTGGAAAGATGTGGAAGGATTGCTCAATGCGGATCCGCGGAAATTCCCGAATACGGTAAAAATTGAAACGATCACCTATCATGAGGTAATCGAAATGGCCTATTACGGCGCCCAGGTAATACATCCAAAGACTATTAAACCTTTGCAGAATAACAATATTCCCTTGTATGTAAAGTGCTTCTTGAATAAGAATGTGAAGGGTACCGAAATTCGGAACGAAGTGAACAGCATCTTTTATCCACCCTTAATTGTGTTGAAGCAAAAGCAGGTTTTATTGCAGGTAACTACAAAGGATTTCTCTTTTATTACGGAAGATAATCTGAGTCGGCTTTACAAGGTATTCTCGGATATGAAGATTCAGATCAATCTTATTCAGAACGCAGCGATCAGTTTTGTAGCCTGTATCGATGATCGTCCGGAGTATATCGAACCATTGATAAATGAACTGGCCAAAGATTATAAAGTATTCCGCAACGAGGAAGTAAGTCTGCTCACGATCCGCCATTATACACCGGAGATATTAAGCGATCTTACAAAAGGAAGATATATTTTACTTGAACAAAAAACACGACATACAGTGCAGGTAGTAATAAAATAGGGGTGAAATTTTCACCCCTATTTTATTGTGCTATTTGGAAGAATATTATGCTTCATTATGCTTTTTTGGAACGGTCCTGAAGACTACGTCCCAGATAACCGAACTTACACCAAAGCCTTTGTCAGGTTCTTTATAATGATGTAAATGGTGGTTTCTCCAAAGCGCTTTTAAAAACTTTGGCGGAGCAAATGCATGAATGGCATAATGCATGGAACCGTACATCAGATAACCAAAAAGAAATCCCGGAAAGAATGCAAGGGCGTATGAACCCATAATCAAATACATTATGGAAAAGATAATGCTGGAAACTAAAATGCTGGGAACCGGCGGCATGAACAGACGCTCCTGATCGCGAGGATATTCATGATGCACCCCGTGCATGGTATAGACGAAACGCTTTGCCCAAGGGCGTTCTACAACCATGTGAAATAAGTATCGGTGCATGAAATATTCAAACAAACTCCAGAATAAGGCACCTGATACAAATAAAACTAATTCCCGTCCTGCTGAAACACCCCGGTATGCAGCGCCGTAATAAAGCATAAAGATGATTACGGGTAAGTACATGCTATAAATGACCACCGGATGTGTTTTCGTCATCATCTCCATGTAATCACTCTTGAATAATCGCGCCTGACCTTTGTTCTTAATTTTATCGAATTCCATAGTGCAATGTTTTTCGGATTGTCAAACGTTCTCTAATTAACTGTTATTTCTCCGGATCAATTGCCTCCTCGTCCTCGTCTTCTCTTATCCAATCAGGGGTTTTTGACCGTTTCACTTTGTCCATCCACAAAAGTAATGCCGGAAGCAGTGTAATGTTGGTTACCATCGCCATAAATAATGTCAATGAGGTTAAGTAACCCAGTGCCTTTGTACCGTCGAAATGGGAAAGTGAAAATACGCCAAATCCTGTTATTAGAATAAGTGATGTATAAATAATGCTCTGTCCGGTATCATGAATCGTGCGACGAACGGTTTCGCTGATATCGGTCTGACTACGATCGAGTTCTTGTTTAAAGTTGACCAGAAATCTGATTGTGACATCGATGGTAATCCCTAAGGCAACACTAAATACTAATACTGTTGACGGTTTTATGGGAATATTTGCCCAACCCATAAAGCCTGCGGTAATCAACAGCGGCACAATGTTTACCACTATCGACATGAGCAATATTCTCCAGGAGCGGAATAGTGCGACCATACATCCAAAAATCATAATGAAAGCCAGGATTAGACTTTCTTCCAGACTGTGGATGATGAATTTACTTCCTTCCAGAAAAACGATACTGGTTCCTGTGAAAGTTACATCGTATTGTGCGGTATCAAATAATTCATAAGTTTTGGGACGGATACTATCCAGCAATACGGGGAGACGTTGAGATCCCACATCGGCCATGTTGATGCTGATCCTGGTTTGCTGGCGGGCGCTATCCATAAAGCTGTTGACCAGCTGACCAAACATACCACCTTGTTCGCCGCCACGGTTTCTGAGATAGGGCTGCAAAAAGGCTGCGTCAAACATATTGGGTAATCCAAAGCTGCTGCTGTCTCCATCATAATATGCCTGACGGGCAAATTTGATTCCTTCAGTGATGCTCAGAGCATGACCGATTTCAGGAAACTGACGCAGGTATGCGTTCAGCTCATCTATTTTTTGCAAAACCGGAAGCGCCACGACTCCGTTTTTCTTTTTCGTATCAATGATTATCTCCAGAGGCATTACCCCTTTGAAATTTTTCTCGAAGAAGACCAGATCCTGATAAGTTTTATCTGATTTAGGCAAATCATCTACCACATGACCTACATTTTCTAATTTGAGAATACCGAGGAGCGAAACGAAACAAATCAGAATGGTAAATCCATATATCCAGGGGCGATGAGCAAATACCCAATTGGTAAGCATATGGAGCAGTCGGTTCATCCAGCCGCTCTCCAAGTAACTAGTCTGCCGATTACCGGGAGGGGGCAGAAAGCTAAACAGGGCCGGTACCAGCACTAGGGATATTATAAATATACCCATAATGTTCAGTCCGGCTACCAGTCCGAACTCCTTCAACAACACGCTCTTGGTGAAGAAGAATACCCCAAAACCAATAGCTGCGGTCAGATTGGTGAACAAGGTAACAATACCCATTCTATTGACCATTCTCAATAGTGATTTCAGCTTATTGGGATTATTATGGTATTCAGCATGGTACTTATTGAGGAAATAAACACAGTTCGGAATACCTATTACTACGATCAGCGGCGGCACTAGTGCGGTTAACAGGGTTATTTTGTACCCCATAATAGCGAGTGTACCTACCGACCATACCACACTGGTGGCAACTACCAACATAGAAGCCAGCACCACCATGAACGAACGGAAGAACATGAATAGAATGACCGCTGTTAGAACGAAGGAAAGGATCAAAAACAGCTGCATTTCGTCTTGAACCTGTGTAGCCATTTGGGTACGGATCAGCGGAAGGCCGGAATACCTCATTTCCACCTGGTGCTTTTGACCGAAAGCCTCTCCATACTTCATGATTTCTTCTACAACGGCGGCTCTGTTTTTGGAGTTCAGTACTTCCTTGTTGATTCTCAAAGCCATCATATAAGCTTTGGTCTCCGGGTTGTACAACAATCCGCGATAGAAGGGTAAAGAGAGAAAGACTTCCCGCACGCTATCGGCATTGACCGTTTCCTGATCGCGTGCAATCAGCGGAACAGCTTTCAATTTTCCCGTAGTGGTGTCTTTCACCAGGTTGATAGCTCCCGGGATACTTAACACATTTTCAACAGCAGCAATTTGCTCCAGCCGTCGTGTCAATAATATGTAATCTTTAAAAAATGCAGGATCAAAGAATTGATCTGTCTGCACCCCTACAACCATCATGTTTCCATCTTCGCCAAACTGTTTGCGAAACTGTTGATAATCTTTGTATTTGGGGTTGTCTGTTGGAATTGCGTTGGTAAACTCATAGCTTAGTTCCACTTTACTTGCATACCAGCCCATTATGGCCGTTGTGCCAACCAGTGCCAGTAATAAAGGAAGTCTAAACTTGATTACAAACGCAGCGATGCGATGCCATGTCATTTGTAAAAAATCTGCGCAAAAGTAGGGATTACCTCGGATGAATGATGGTTATAATTCTATCTGATTAATTAGCAATTAATTAGATAGGGAAATGATCCTCTTATGGCAGGTTTTAATCCACCAGTCCCATTTGGATAGCAGCTTTAACGAGTCCGATCATATTCTTGGCCCCCAGCTTCAACATCAGATTCATCCGATGTGTTTCCACCGTGCGTAGGCTAAGGAATAGTTTGTCGGCGATTTCCTGACTGGTATATTCCTGAGTGATGAGTTGCAGGATTTCTTTTTCCCTGCGGGTGAGTGTGTTTCCTCCTTCGGGGGCGGAACTGAATTGGCCCTTTACCATATTTCGCCAGGCGCGCTCGCGAAGACTTGGTTCCAGATAAGGTTCGCGGTTGTACACTGTTTTAATTGCTTCTATCAGGGTTTCTTCATTGGAGTTTTTTAAAATATATCCCATGGCGCCCTGGCTGAGCATGCTTTTGATATAAAACTGGCTGTCTAGGTTGGTAAGGGCAATAATACCTGTTTCGGGAAACTGTTGTGTGACCAAACTGGCCAGTTCGAGTCCGTTTTTATCCGGCATTTGAATATCGAGTAAAAGTATATCTGCCGGATTTTCGGTTAAACCCACTAATAGTTCATTTCCGTTTTCATAGAGACCGTTCACTTCAATGTCCTCATTATTATTAAGCAAATTCTGCAGTCCCCTTAGAATTAGGGGATGATCATCTGCTATTGAAACTTTGATTTTCATGATAGGATTTGTTTTCTTGGAGATAGGTCTAGTTCTATATATATGGTAGTTCCGCTCTGCGTATTCGACGGATCTGAATCTTTTTTAGGTGTCGTTTCAATGGTCATTCTTCCGTTCATATGATGAATTCTGGAACGCATGTTTTTCAAACCGATCCCGCTGGACTCCCAACCGGGGTCAAACCCCACGCCATTATCTTCCAGTACAATACTGAGCAAATCGTTGTGCAAACTGATTTGAACGATTGCATGGGTGGCTTTTGCGTGTTTCACAACATTGTGTAGCAATTCCTGAATAATCCTATAAACAGAAATGACGACATCCGCTTCCAGATGATCAAAACTGCCATAGATCTGCGTTTCTATATTTAAATTTTTACCTTTTTTAATCTGTTCACAATAACGGATCACTGATTCCGGTAGGCCGTTTTGTATAATACTTTCCGGCATCAGATTATGAGCCGCTTCCCTCAATTCATTCGACATAATATCCAGCATATGCATGGCTTCATTAAAGCTTTCAGCTTCTTCTATAAAGCTGAAATTTTTCTGAACTGCGCGAAAACTCATTTTTACCGCTGCCAGCGTGCCTCCAATGCCATCATGTAATTCTCTCGCCAAACGGCGGCGTTCCTTTTCTTCTCCCTGGATCATTGCCCGCAAGCGACCGATTTCCTGTTCTCTTCTTAGAATTTCAATTTGCTTGGCTTGCAGTCGCTGGCGGTGTCGGTATTTCTGGTAAAACCCGAACAATATAGTAATTATAGTCAGACTGCCCAGCGCGATACCTCCGATGAGAACATTCTTCTTCGTCAATTGCCGCTCCTGTTCCCTAATAAGAAGCTGTTTCTCAATAATTTCTTTGTCCTTCTGAGCGGTTCGATATTTGATCTCCAGCAGATTAGCCGCCTCCGCGTTTTCCTTTCCTACAATACTATCTTTGATATTTACATAAGCCTGGTGATGTAAGAATGCTTTTTGCCAATCTTTGGTTTGATGATATAAATCCGACAGCTGCGCATGGGTGGCATTTATGAATTCCGGAATTCCATAGGTGGTCGCCTTATCTAAAGCGAGTTTTAAATAATGCTCCGCGTTTTTATAATCTTCCATGTAGCTATAAGCTACACCTAACATGTATAAGGCATTGGCTTCTTTGAAATAAGGGTTAACTCCTTTGTCCGACTTGATCACTTCTTTCAGATAAGGAATTGCCTGAGCCGGCTGGCCGCGCTCTATATAGGTTGCAGCAATATTTATCAGAGCGGCTACTTCTGATTGGTGCTTATTGTGTTTTCTGGCCAGTTCCAAAGCCTTCTGATACAAAACCCCGGCACTGTCGTACATTTTCTGACGGGAGTATAAAACCCCGCGGTTGCTATATACTGATGGGAGTAAATCGTAGGCTCCTCGCTGAATATTGGTAGCTTCAGCTTTATCCAAATAATAAACTGCGCGATCGTTCTGATTGAGCGACATGAGCACTGTCGCCATATTATTAAAATATTTGCTCAAATAATCATTTGCGGCAGTATCCTGCTCGGCCATGGTAATTGCGTAATAGTAATACCTGGCGGCTTCTTTGTACATGCTTTGGTAAGAACTGGCATTACCCGCTGTATTAAAGGCCCGACTGCTGTTTACAAAAAATTGGTCGGTACGCCTGCTTTGGACTATCGCCTGCATACTCCATTGTCTACCCGCGTCATAATCCCCTTCTTCGATCTTTAATATGGCCGTGGCTAACTGAAGCTCAAAAACCCAATCATTATAATCAGGATCGTTTTGAGCCGGAAGTTGTTGCGTGATTATCTGATAAGCAAGATGCGGGTCATCATGTACCAGTTCTCGGACAGAATCAATCGGCACCTGTTCACCGAGCCGGATTATAGGTTCTGAAGAAATTTGAGGGACTTCCGCCGACTGTGCTAATGACTGCGAAGGGTTTGTTAAAAGTAAAATGGACAGCCCGTAAATAGCAAATACACCCAAAACTGGGCGCTGATACCAGCTTATATGTATTCTGCTGTTCTTCATATTAATAGGGCTACATAGTTTAATTATATGAACCGGCTTCTCGATATATGATTGGTTTATCTTAATTAAACTAAGATAAAATTAAGTGTTTACCCTGAATTATTAATTACCGGGATCCCCCGAATACTAACAAAAAACTTAAAATCAACTTTGTTTATTGTGGTATAGAGATGCTCAAAATCATTAAGGTATGGTTTTTTCTGAGTATGTTGTAGAAGATTGAAAATAACATGAAAATTTCTCATTATCTACGTTATCTGACTCTGTCAATTTTGGTGGTGTTGGGTGTATTTGCAAATCCTACTCAATCAAGAGCCAGCCATGCAGCCGGCGCAGAATTGATTTACGAATGGGTGAGCGGATCAACCTATCGGTTTTATCTGAAATTTTATCGCGACTGCGGAGGTATCAGTGAATCTAATACGGTCCGTCTTTGCTATTTCAACTCTTGCAGTAATCAGAGCGGACAGGTTAACATGAATCAGATGACGATCCTCCCCGACGGCTCTTTAAATAGTAAAGAAGTAAGTCCGGGATGCCCGCAATTTCCTACCAAATGTTCGGGTGGTTCTCTACCGGGATTTCGAGAGATCTGGTATGAGGCAACAGTAACGCTTCCCTCGCAATGTGATTATTGGACGTTTTATTCTTATATCTCAGCCAGAAATACCAACAGTAATATAACTACAGCGAGTACCTTGTACGTAGAAGCTACGCTCAACAATCTAAACGTACAGCAGCAGTCCTCTCCTTGGTTTTCTACTCCTCCGGTACCATATGTTTGTATCAACAGTCCGCATCGATTTAATAACGGCGCAGTTGATCCGGATAAGGATTCTTTAAGTTTTGAGTTTATTCATCCGCGGACGGTGAGTAGTACCGCATGCGTTCCAAGTTATACCGCCACAGATATTCCTTTTAGAACGGGTTTCAGTTTATCAGAGCCGTTTGCAACCAATAATACCTTTCAATTTGATCCGGTTTCCGGTCAGATGAGTTTTACACCAACAGCTATTAGCGCTAACACGGTTGCTGTTCGTGTTAATAAATGGAGAAACGGGGAGAAACTTGGTTCTGTAATGCGAGACATCCAAATCCAAGTACTGGCTTGTAATGTCGTTCCCCCTACTCTGGATACCGTGTCCGGCTCCTTCCAGGGTAGTATGGTAGTAAACGGTTCCGTTGAGGGCTCTGTCAATCAACCGCTGAGTTTTTGTTACACCATTACCAGCAACACCCCGGACGGCATATTAATGGTCAATGATAATTCCAATGCGGTTGCGCCGGGATCATCAACATATTATTCTGGAGTAGGTACGAATAATATCGAGGGTTGCTTCAACTGGACTCCATCCTGCTCGGATACGGGCATGCGAATCCTTACCATCACCGTGAAAGATTCCACTTGTAAGCCACCGGGCGTTTCCATATCTCAAACTTTTTCCATTCCGATCTATATCCGTTCAGGTACTGTCGTGCACACCAGACAAATTACCTGTGCCGGTGAACCGGTGACATTACGCGCTACAGGAACCGATAAAGTAATCTGGTCGGTCCTGCCCGGAGGTTCACCTCTTTCAAGTCTGAGCTGCACTAATTGTCCCAGTCCGGAAGCCAGACCGGATGTAACAACTGTCTATGAAGCTAGCTCAAGTATTGGCGGCTGTAAGCATACCGATAGAATTACAGTAGTGGTAGACAATGATGCTAATGAAATTTCCATAACTCCGGCAAGTCCGTACGTAAAATGCGAGCCGGATACAATATTGCTCGAAGCCAACATCACCGGACCGAAGCCAATCGCAAATCTTACTTGCGGTACGACAACTCAGTTGCCAGCCACTACCTTAGATACAATTGAAGCAGTCCCCCCACATGCCGAAGTAATACAGTCGCGTACAAATCCGGCGAGTACTCCATTCCCGGGGAGTGCTGCAACTAGCTCTCGGCATCAATATCTTTTGAAAGCATCGGATTTGATTGAGGTAGGCATGCATTCAGGTACCATAAAAAGCCTTGCATTCCATATCTCTTCTACCGGAGGTGGAGCTGTCTATGATAATATCACGATTTCACTGGGTTGTACCAGTCTGGATAAGCTTGATCCGGCGGCCGGATTCATTCCGGGAACTGAGTTGGTCTATACCAGCACGGGTTCGCAAACCATGCTGGCCAGAGGGGGATGGGTACAATTTGATTTTGATACTTATTATAACTGGGATACCACACAGAATTTGATTGTAGATATCTGCTATGAAAATCCAAGAACCGTACCATCCGTCTATACCTATTTTTTCAATACTGATTATCAAGCGACGATATACACAATTACGAATTCGGGATCCGCTTGCAGTCAGGGTGGACTGACGGTCTTCACAACACATGAATTGCCAAAGATGCGCTTGGGGTATCATTACGCTCCGGAATATGAGTTTCCATATAAATGGACCGGTACCGCGTTTTTTCCAAACGATACAGCAAGCAGTACCTCAACATATGTAAACGAGGTTACCCGACTAATGGTTTCTTCTGTGACAAGATATGGCTGTACTATTTCAGATACTCTTGAAATACTATTCGCCGAACCTTTTACTGTTCGCGGGAATACATCAGTTTGTGAGGGTTCTTCGATTCAGTTGCATGCTGAAAATGGATCAGAGTTCCGTTGGTATGAAAATGGATTCCAACCTGCCTCCACACTCAGCTGCGACGATTGTCCTAATCCAATAGCATCTCCGACATCGGATATTGTATATACAGTTGTTGGGAAAAATATTTACGACTGTATCGATACGGTGCAATTTAGTGTAAGCGTAAGACCATTGCCGCAAACCAGAATCATTACCGACGACCAAACGATTCGATATGGTGAGGATATCCAATTGGAGGCTATCGGTGCGGAGCGCTATACCTGGTCGCCCATTTCCGGTTTGTCTCAACCTAACATGCCCGTTACTAATGCTCATCCAAAGGAAACGACCGTATACACCGTTGTGGGTGAGATCGATGGTTGCTTTACA
The DNA here is from genome assembly GCA_964636205.1 of uncultured Chitinophagaceae bacterium. Classification (GTDB taxonomy): domain Bacteria; phylum Bacteroidota; class Bacteroidia; order Chitinophagales; family Chitinophagaceae; genus JBEBVQ01. The sequence continues at coordinate 10,620 of CAZWPF010000013.1, forward strand.
AGCGATAGCATCAGATTGGTAGTAGATTTTACCAGCAAGACATTCATCCCGACTGCTTTTAGTCCAAATGGAGATGGAAAAAATGATGTGTTCCGGGTCTCAAATATCCAATTTGAAAAACTCCAGGAATTCAAAATATTCAACCGCTGGGGAACGGAGCTGTTTACAACAACAGATCCGACCCAAGGATGGGACGGTACTTACAACGGCATCCCGCAAGATCCGGGTGTCTACCATTATATTATACAGTTGGCATATCCCGATGGAACGGCAAAGGTGCTGAAAGGTACGGTTACATTGGTGAGATAGTCAGCTGAAAAAAATGGAAATATTGATTTAAACGTCTAAAGGAAATAATTATGAAACAGAGGTATCAACCCGGCCACTCAATTATGGAAAGAATAGAGTTAATCCGAAGGCAGATCAGCAAGTCGGCATTGCTGTCATTGTTGATTGTCCTTAGCATGTTGCCAACTATTACTTCAAAAGGACAAATTCAGGTAGAACTGCTGAATGGTGGTTCCTCTGGTAATAGTGCTACGTCTGGACCCTTATACCAAAGCGGTCAGAGCGGCAACACTGCCAGGCACGTTTATCTGTATACCCAGGCAGAATTAGCTGCAGCCGGAATTTTTCCCGGAGCACAAATAACCAAATTGGCTTGGTATAAATTCAACGACGCACAATTAATCAATGGTGCAAAAGCTGAAATGCATATTTATCAGCGTTCGGGTGTTTCTACTATAGAATACGGTACAGGTGTTCCGGTTTTGGAATATACCGATACTACACCTGCCTCGGGTAATGGATGGGAGCGTATCGGATTGGCACAATATGATGCTGATGTTAACAATCTACCTTTAGCAATAAACTGGATGGAGGTCTCCGTTACACCATTTACCTATAACGGTGGTAGTTTGGAGATTTATGTGTACAACTTGATTATTCAGGGGTTGGGTAATGTGACTGATAAACCAATAAGCTTTCGCAGACAGTCAGGTCCCTATACCAATTTGTATAGTACCAATGCAGCTCCAACTCAAACAACCACTTTTACCCGTCAGAATTATCGCCCGGATCTGTTAGTAACTTTTAATCGTCCGGCTAACAATGTATTGGTAACTTCGATTACAGAACCTACAAATTTTTGCGCAGGTACTTATGATTTAAAAGTACGGGTTGAAAATTTGGGTAGCAATGCAGTGAATGATGTAGAGATACATTGGGCAATGAACGGCGTTAACCAGTCACCCGTTCAATTGAGCAGTCTGCTGGACACTGTTGGCGGTATTGGTAATAATACTGCTGAAGTAACTTTACGAAGCAGTTTAAACATTCCGGCCAATACACCATTGGAGATTAAAGCTTGGGCCATGATGCCCAACGGAATTCCTGTGCCGGTCCGACCCAACGATACTTTGAAGGAAACTTTGAGACCTTCTCTGGAGGGAACTTACACCATCGGTGGAACGAATCCTGATTTTCCGGGATTTATTGAAGCAGTTGAAGCGCTGAATAAATACGGCATTTGTGGATCGGTGGTAATGAATATCAGACCCGGTGTTTATGAAGCCGGCGTGGAATTGGCAAGAGTGCCGGGTTCGGGTGGTAATAATACGATAACCTTCAGATCAACTACCGGTAACAGAGATGATGTAAGAATAGTACATTTTCAAACCGGTACTGCAGATAACTATGTGCTGAAAATATCAAATGTCAGCAACCTGATATTGAAGAACATCAGTTTGGAAGCAACCGGTACGAGCGCATCGTACACTACAATATTAGAATTGCGGGATACCACTTCCAACTTGGTTGTCGATAGTTGTAGACTCAGAGCGCGTGATGCAACCAGCAGTTCGAATACCGCTGCACTAATCTATGCACGAAGCAGGGGTTCCAGTACTCTGGGCTATACGGAATACATGGGTGAGAATTTAACCATTACCAATTCGCATTTCCATGGTGGCGGTACAGCCTTGTATCTGTACGGTACCAACATGTTTAACGCTAATTTCTTCCCGGATCTAGTATTTGAAAACAATATTATCGACACTCCGGGTGCACAGGGATTGTATTTATACTATGTACGTGCCGTGAAAATAAGTGGCAACGAAATTCGCTTGCCCGGCAACAAGACCAGTCCGAGCACCCAATACGCAATTTATATCAACAACGGTTCTTCCGGTGGAATCATCGAAAGAAACCGAATCTATGTACCGGGAGTAATTTCTACTTCAGCAGCTGCTAACGGAATTCATTTGCTGACAACCGGTGGCAATAGCGTAACTCCTTTTTATGTTAGGAACAATGAGATCACCGTTCGAGGAACGGGGGGCTCCTCTGCCGCTGCCGGTATTTATAGTACCAATGGTTCTTATTTAAGGATATACAATAATAGTGTGAACGTTACGGGAGGATCTGCAACCAATCAGTATGCGGGCTATTTTTCTTATTCCGGTACATCTTATACCAATAATGGCATCTTCAATAACGTTTTTGCCAACAACAATGGCGGAAGGGCTTTGTATGTGAATATGACGGGTGGTTCCAATTTGATGGATTACAACCTGATTTATACAAGTAATCCAGGTGCAGCATTGATCCAAAAAGCATCATCACCTACTGCAACAATAACAAGTCTTACTGCATGGAGAGCCGCCAGCGGATGGGATATGAATTCCATATCATATCGTCCTGCATTCCGTGACAGCACTGATTTAAGTCCGGACGTAAATGATACCGCATCATGGGCATTAAACGGAAGGGGGATGCACAGTCCTGGTAATAGTTCAGATATCAACGGTCAACCTAGAAGTGTAACTCCGGATCAAGGGGTGCCTGATATTGGGGCGTTTGAATTTACTCCGCTGACATTACCGCCACTGGCGACTGCTAACCCTGCAATTCCCGCTCCCGGTGCTGCACAGGTATTTACCTTTGGGGAAGACACGGTGGCTGTGATCGATTGGCTCGGTGCTTCGGCTCCTGCATCGGTAGAGGTACGACAATATACGGGTACGGTAGCGCCATCATTGTCCGGATCTGATTCCATGTATTTCTACACAGATATACAAGGCGCGGGTACTCCATACGATTATAATCTTTCACTCTATTATAAGAATCCATGGGTAGGTTCAGTAAAATCAGAGGCAGGTATTAAGCTTGCTGAAAAAACAGGTGCTAATCCCTGGGTGTATTATTCGGGTGCAGCAAGTACCACCGATACGGTGACCAATGTAATCGATGGATATAATCTTTCCGGTCTTGGTATCTACACCGGATTTGGGGAAGGATGTACCGGTCAACCAGTGGCACCGGTAATCGTATCTTCTGCATTGGCGACACCTCAATGTCCGGGAAGCAGCTTCCGAATCGAAGCTACTGATCCGGATATTACATCAGGTATCAATTACCAATGGCAGCAAGCCGGCAGTGCCGGTGGTCCCTGGACTAATGTAACTGCAGGAACATCAAATACCCTTGTATTGGAAACACCTGCTTTGAATCAGACGACTTACTATCGGTTGAAATCGACTTGCGTTGCGACGGGCGACTCGGTACTCAGCAGCGTGTATGAAATCCCATTGGCATCGCCGTCACAAGTACTGTCAGCTCAAGATGGTTCACGCTGTGGTGCAGGTGTTTTGACATTGGAAGCAGTAGGTTCTGCAGGGTCTACTCTGTACTGGTATGAATCTCCTGTTACAGGAAGCGTGTTGGATACAGGAGCTAGTTATACTACACCGGTGCTTACAGCTACTGATACTTTTTATGTTGCGGCATCAGCAAACGAAAAAACTGAGTTTGTAGCATCGCCTGAACCGGACTATGTGTTTTCAAACATGAACTCGAATTTCGGTTTGGTCTTCGAGGTGTACAATCATATTACCATCAACACGGTAGATTTGTATCCGGTCGCATCTTCAGGTACTTCTCAGTCAGGCACCATCAAGATCTTCATTCGGGATATGAATAATAATGTGCTTGACTCAACTGCATTATATAGTTTCACAGCCGTAAATGATCCGCAGTTACATGTTGTTCCGGTAGACATTAGTTTGCCACCGGGACAATATAAAATGGTGAGCACTGTATCTGGAAATATTTATTTGATGTCTAAGATGTCGAATAATCAATTTCCGTACAACGCTCCCTCAGGTGCAGTCTCTATATTGGCCTCAACTAATTCGGCCAATGGAACTTCGCCCGACTATAAATTTTTCTTTAACTGGAATATTTCCGTACCATGCGAAAGTCCGCGGATGCCTGTAATAGCGGCTATACATCCTGCCGCAGATTTTGAGGTTGCAACGGATGCGGTCGTATGTAACAATGTTCCTGTAGCCATTGAGGTAATCACACCTTCGGCAAACTTTGATTCGGTAACTTGGGCACCGATAGCCGGACTTTATACGGATCCGGCAGGAACTGTTCCTTATACAAGTGGTCACGCAGCCATTGTTTATGCACGCAATACAACTCCCGGTATTCGTACTTATATCGCTTCGGCGTATAATACCCTTACCGGTTGTGGAAACATTGATACTGTGGAGATGTTTGTGCAGCCTGCTCAGGCAACGGCAACAGCTAATCCGCCTGAGATTTGTGTGAACGGCGCGACCACTTTACGACTGGATCATCCGGATGATTTTGCCCCTGGTAGCATTCAATGGCAGTCTTCTACTAACGGTGTTAGTTATACCGATATCCCGGGCGCTGTCTTGCCGGCTTACCCGACAGGTATTCTGAATGCTAACAGCTATTTCAGAGTAATTATAAAAAATAGTAACGGAGATAATTGTATTGCAGTGCCATTGGAGATCACGGTTAATCAGACTGAGATCGTCTCTACTACGCCTGCAGAGCGTTGTGGACCGGATTCTGTGGTACTTAGTGCTGTCGCTTCCTCCGGTGCAATTCTAAAATGGTATGATGCAATCGCTGGGGGTAATCTGTTGGGAACCGGAAATAGTTTCACTACTCCGTTCCTGGCAAACTCTACAACATTCTACGTATCTGCTGAAGGTGGAAAACGTTCTAATTATTTCGGTAAGCAGTACAGAACCATTGCAGGAACGTCGGCAGCAAGCGCTGATGGACTAAATTTCGACGCTTATGTGCCGATTACTATTGAGTCGGTTGCCGTATATCCTGTAGGAACTGGAGCAGGTACAGCTACCATCGCTTTGTTGAATTCATCCGGAGCAGTTTTGGATTCAGTGGTTGTGAACCTGACCGGTACACCGGCACCTGCAAGGAAGACAGTAGTACCGTTGAATTTCGAAGCCCCTGTCGGAGGGAATATGCGCATTGCTTTGAGAAGAGTAACGGGAGGAGTAACCGGATTGATGAGAGAGTCTGTTCCGGCGGCATCTTCTGATATCATCTTCCCATACACTTTGGCAGGAATAGCTTCTATCACTAGCGGAACAGGAACATCGATTGTGACTAAAAACTATCAGTATTTCTACGACTGGAAAGTATCACAACCTTGTGAGAGTCCGAGAACGCCGGTAATTGCAACAATAAACCCAGCACCCGCATTTACCGTATCAGCTTCACCCAACCCTATTTGTTTGGGTGATACCGCAACGCTGACAGCAGCTTCGTCGAACAGCGGCTATACTTATATTTGGGATGGCGGTGCGATGACGGGTTCATCGGTTGACGTAACACCTAATGTCCGCACTGTTTACCATGTTAAGGCAGTAGACAACAGCGGCGGTATCAATAATGGTTGCGTAGGCTACGATTCGATAGCAATTGATATTAACCAATTGCCACAGTCAATGGTAGTTATCGCCGGGAATGCAAAGCTTTGTGAGGGTGACAGTGTATTGCTGTTTGCGAGTACAGGTGCAGGGTACAGTTACCAATGGAGACAAGATAATACAGAAATATCCGGCGCGATTAATTCATCATTGTATGTGAAGGACGAAGGGGATTATACAGTTGTAGTAACGGATGTCAACGGATGTTCCGCTATATCTGATCCTGCTGTGATTACGGTGAATCCTGCGCCGGTTCCAGTGATTTCAGAAAATGGTGGTCAACTTACGACCGGAGATTTCGATTCTTATCAATGGTACCGTGATGGTAGTCCGATCCTAGGTGCTACCGGCAAGCAATATACTCCTGATCAACCGGGTAATTATTCGGTAATGGTTAGTGATGATAATGGCTGTACGGGCTTGTCAGCTGTCTATCCTTACCATCCGTCATCCGTTGCCCATGTGAACTCATCTGTAGCTATCAAGGTTTATCCAAACCCGGCAACAGCAATAGTATTCATTGAATCGCCGATACCCGTTGAAATCACCGTAAGCAGCATGGACGGAAAAGTGGTGTACCAACAGAAGAACGTACAACAGATTGATATTGGTGATTTGAGCGATGCTGTCTATTTAATTCGCATAGCAGATCTGGACGGTAAATTATTGCATCTGACCAGAGTCGTTAAATCGTCTAATTAGTTTTAATTGGATCCCATAGTAGGGCGGTAACAACTTTCACTAGTTGTTGCCGCTTTTTCATTTCCGACGCAGGGAGTAGTTTGTTTAGGGATTAACTTTGCTTATGACTTATTTCGATCGGCTCCTCGACTTGTTGCAGTTGGAGCGGACTTACGACAGGGAAAGTTATCGGCTGTTAATAGAAAATACCGGTATTAACGAAAGACGACTACAGGGTGTTACCTGGTATCCTGTGGCGATAAAGGATACAGAACCAGCATATGGTGATTATATAAACGTCGTTTTGGAGCGTACCTCCTTTCAAGATATCAATCACTCATTCAGATCGGGTGCATCTGTTGTATTGTTTTCGGGTCATCATCCGGAGGAGAGACGAATAGAAGGTATAGTTAGTTTTCAATCAGGCAATCGTATTAGGATAAATCTGCGCACAGATGAATTGCCTGAGTGGACGCGCGAGGGGAAGCTCGGGATAGATTTATTGTTTGATGAAAACAGTTATGAAGAGATGGAGAAGGCGCTAAAGCGCGCCGCAAAAGTTGATTTGGATACAGACTTGGGAAGACTAATTAGAGTATGTACAGGAGACCAGTCGCCGCGATTTGATCCGATCGATTTAAACGAAGTTTACCCTGATCTGAATGAATCGCAACAACAAGCTGTTCGCTTGGTTACTGCGGCTAAAGATCTGGCCATCGTACACGGTCCGCCCGGCACCGGAAAAACCACTACCATAGTATCTGCGATACAGTCACTGGTGAGGAAAAAGGGAAATAAAAGGATACTGGTAACCGCGCCTAGTAATACAGCGGTAGATCAATTAGCGGAGCGTCTTGCAGAATCGGGATTGAATGTGCTTCGTGTTGGAAATCCGGTGCGGGTGTCTGAGCGATTATTATCGCTGACTTTAGATGGAAAAATAGAAGCGCATGAGGAGATGAAGCAGATAAAGCGACTGAAGAAGCAAGCCGGTCAGTTTCGCGATATGGCGCACAAGTATAAAAGAAACTTTGGCAAGGCAGAACGGGAGCAACGCAAGGCATTGTTTCAGGAAGCGCATCAGTTGTTGGCGGAAGCCGAAAGAATAGAACAGTATATAGTAGATGATATCATTTCCCGTACCGAGGTGGTGGCAGCAACTTTGGTGGGTGCGGCGCATTATACGGTGCGCCATCTGCAATATGATGCGGTGGTGGTAGACGAAGCGGGGCAAGCTTTGGAGCCTGCCGTGTGGATTTGCCTGCAGAAGTCTAATAAGCTGATTCTCGCCGGTGACCATTTACAATTACCCCCGACCATCAAATCGGATGAGGCTAGTCGGGCAGGTCTGAGCGAGACTTTATTGGAGAAGATGGTTGCAAAGCATCCGGACGCGGTGACGATGCTGACAGAGCAATACAGGATGCATGAAGATATTATGGGATTTTCGGCCCGGGCGTTTTATAAAAATGAGTTGAAGGCACATCCTTCCGTAGCCCGGCATACATTATACTCAGGAGCAGAAGTATTGCGGTTTATTGATACGGCGGGGTGTGGATTCGATGAGGAATCATTGGGCACGAGTGTGGTGAATCCGGAGGAGGCTGCATTTTTAATGAAGCACCTGTCGGCTGCCTTATTATCTTGGGAAGGCAAGGTGGAGCCATCGGTCGCGATAATTGCACCCTATAAGGCACAAATTCAGCAGTTGGAGGAGATCAGCACTCAATATCCCGAGATAGTTCGTTTCAGACATTTGATCAGCATCAATACGGTGGATGGTTTTCAAGGGCAGGAGCGAGATGTGGTGTATATCAGTCTGACCAGAAGTAATGCAGATGGAAGTATCGGGTTTCTTTCCGATATCAGAAGGATGAACGTAGCGATGACGCGGGCAAGGAAACAATTAATCGTAATTGGAGATAGTGCTACCATTTCGCGGGAAGCGTTTTACGCAGATTTTATTGCTTATACCGAAGAACGTAATGCATATGTCAGTGCATGGGAATTTATGAACTGGTAGTTTTAGAATAAGAAATATAAGCGCCTGGTTTCACCTATTTTTGTATTGATGAATATATGGCGCCGTTTTTCTGATTGGCTTTTATATACAAGTCTGTTCACTGCTTCATGTGCTACAGGATTGTGTATGGCTACTGAACGGTTGATCATTGCTCAGGATCTTCCCTTATTCTCCCCATTGCATTTATTCATTTTCGGTGCTACGATACTGGTATATAATACCCATTATCTGGTGAAACGCTCTGTGCCCGGAGTATCGGACAGATTTTCATGGACAGAGCGATATCGATATTGGCATTTTTTAATGGTGGGTCTGGGATTACTAAGCTGTTTGTTCGCCTTACCTATGCTACCGATTACGATACTGCTGTGGGCTGTCTTTACGGCGGTGTTGTCCTTCTCTTACTCTTTGCCATGGCTGCCGATGGGTGGTGGTAAACCCATACGCGAGTTTGGATTTATAAAGATCCTGGTATTGACCGGAGTATGGACGATTGTCACGGCCGTTTTTCCGATTATTTATTGGGGGCAATCCTTGCTTCAGTATCCTGTAGAAATTATACTGCGCCTGTTGTTTATGTTTACGCTTTGTGTAGCTTTTGATATTCGGGATGCTCAAACCGATATTCAGGCGAAGATATATACACTTCCCAATCTGATAGGGATCCGCAATAGTTACCGCTTGATGGATTTTACCCTTTTTTTGTTTTTGGTATTTAGCACTGTGCAGTATTTAAGGTATCCGGATTCAGGTCGGCTTGTGGGCGAGTTATTGGCGGCGGCGATCACTCGAATGGCGATTAGCTATACCCGCAAGTACCCTTCCGATAGAAACTATCTGTTGATCATAGATGGGATGATGCTCGTTTATGCCGCTCTGTTATTGTGGCTATGAAGCGGGGGTGGGAATCGGTTTCACAAAAAATTATCAACTGTTTGTTTCCCGACAGTAATTAATTGATTAAAATTGTACAAACCATTTCAGGAATGATGGAAGAACAACTGTATGCTGCGCAAGATCAGACCGCTGCCGTGTCTATTCAGAAACTCATAAATCAGATCGAAAGAGTTATCAGGGGAAAGCGGCAGCAAATTGAGATGGTGATAACTACATTGATTGCCGGCGGGCATATATTGATGGAGGATAATCCCGGAACCGGTAAGACGGTATTGGCAAGGAGTCTGGCTCAGTGCATCAGCGGAGATTCCGGTAGCGGGCATGTGATTTTTAAACGGATTCAGTTTACGCCCGATCTGTTGCCTATGGACTTGATCGGGACCCATATATTCGATGAGCAGAATAAGGAATTTGTATTCAAAAAGGGGCCGTTATTCTGTAATGTTTTATTGGCAGATGAAATCAACCGCGCCTCTCCAAAAGTCCAAAGTGCTTTGCTGGAGGCAATGGCAGAGCACCAAATAACAGTTGGGGATTCCACCATGAAGCTGGAGCGGATGTTCTTCACGATTGCAACCCAGAATCCGATTGAGATGGAGGGCACCTATCCCTTGCCTGCGGCCCAGCTCGATAGGTTTTTCATGAAGATCTATTTCGGATATGTAGACGAGGCTACCGAGATCAATATTTATCGGGAGTATGCGGGCATTGCTCAGAACTTGGTGCAGTTGGAGCAGGTCCTTACGATGGAGGAGATTTTATTCCTCCAGGCGCAGGCTGCTGGTGTGTTTGTTCATGATGAGATCATTAAAGGAGTTGCGCATATAGTTCGGGCTACTAGAAATCACCCGGATATTGCATTGGGCGCTTCTACGCGTAGTGGTATTGCATTTTTGAAATGTCTTCGTGCGTGGGCTTTAATTCGCAATCGGCAGTTTGTGATCGAGGACGATATTGCGGACATTACCCATGCGGTACTCGACCATCGATTGATCTATCGCAACAAAGAAGGGAAGGCAAAAGCACTGGCAAACATTGTTCGCCAGGAAATGGAGCGACTTGCAAAGTTGAAACTGTATTGATTTGTTTCCGGATTAAATTCTTTTTACCAATCCTTATTTAATATAGCCAAATTCAATCGCCGTCTTAACCAATCCGGCGGTGTTTTTGGCATTTAATTTATGTAGCAGACTGAATCTATGTTTTTCAACAGTTCTCAGGCTAAGGGATAGTTTTTCAGCAATCTCCTGATTGGTATTTTCGGAGACGATCAGTTGGAGCACTTCATTTTCTCTTCTGGTCAGGGTGGGACCTTTCTTATCAGTTTTCCTGTACTGGAGCATGTTTTTAACCATTTGTTCTTTTAGGGATGGTTCTATAAATTCATTGCCTTCGTATACAGTTTCAATGGCGGCTACCAGAGTATCTACATCGGTGTTCTTTAATAGATAACCCTTACAACCGCTGCGCATCATAGCTTTTATATAGGTGGGTGCGTCGAGACTGGTGATGGCTATGATTTTTATATTTGGCCATTTGCTGTTGATACTTGCTGCCAGGTCTTCGCCTTTGATATCCGGAAGCTGGATGTCTAAAAGCATCACATCGGGTTGACGAACTTCCAGATCTGCCAAGGCTTCTTTTCCGCTGTGGTAACTACTGATTACGTTTATATGATTACTTGTGGTCAGCATGTTTCGCAGGCCTGCCGTAGCCAGCGGATGATCATCTATTATGGATACTTTTATCGCCATAGTTCAAGTTTATATCCTGATGTAAAGAAACTGTTTCTAGCTCAATATAAATACTGGCGCCCTTACCCTCGCTCGTTTCCAAGGTCATAATGCCACCCAGAGATTCAATTCGGGACCGGATATTTCTCAACCCCATTCCTCTGTTTTCGACTAATATTTCAGGATTAAAGCCCTTACCATTGTCTTCAACAGTAATACTGATCAGGTCCGACATATTGTCGATTTGAACGATAATATGAGTTGCTTCGGCGTATTTAAGTGCATTCTGCAATAGTTCCTGTACAGTTCTGTAAAGCAGGAGTGCACCGTGAGAAGGGATATTTGGGAGCGGGCCAAAATGATTGAATTCTACTTCTACACCGGTGTTTTGGGAAATGGAATGACAGAAATAGCTAACAGCGGCATATAGTCCTTCTTGTAGCAGCATATCCGGCATGAGGTTGTGCGCAGATTTTCTGAGCTCTCGCGTTGCATCATCGAGCTGCGATATTATTTCTTTAAGTTCTTCGGTTTGTTTAGAATCGGGATATTTTTTTAGAATGGCGCCCAGGTTCATTTTTACCGAAGAGAAATTAACCATAATTCCATCGTGCAATTCTCTGGCAATACGGGAGCGCTCTATCTCCTCTCCTTCCATCATTGATTTAAGGCGCAGTAGCTCTTGTTTTTGTTGCAACAGCTTTTGCTTTTGACGGGCAGTGCGGTAATAAAACAAAGAGCCGGCGAGGAGGATCAGACTTCCTGCGGCAACGCCTGCTATCAAAGTGTTTTGTCGTTCTAAAGCCTTCTCTTTTTGTACTAGTTCCTTATCTTTTTCCGCAGTCCGGTATTTGAATTCTAAATCCTGGATATTGGAAATTACGGTACTGTTCAATACGCTATCCTTGAGCTCCAGATGGATTCTTAGATAGTTCAGCGCGCTCTTAAGGTCGCCGCGCCGTTCAGCAAGTTTGGAAAGATTTAAGTTAATGATTGAGAGCTGTGAAGGAAGTTGTAGCTTTTCCGCTGTTTCACGCGCTCTCAAAACGTATTCCTCGGCTTTGTTATAATTGCCCAGCTGTTCCCACGCTTTCGCGAAGATATGATGGTCGCGGTTGCGGTAGTATATATTTTGATCCCCATGGGGCATTAGTTTTTCAGCTTCCTTCAAATAGCCAACGGCTTTTTGAGTGCTATCGAGTTCCAGGTAATAGGCAGCCAGTCGCACCAGTGCACGGTAGCGAAATTGTATATTGTCGATAGTATTGCCGATGGCCAGGGCTTCTTCGAGTGAGATAAGCGCCATCGAGTCGGTGAGATTTTTCTTTTGCAGATGATAAGCGCGATTAATCAGAATGATGCAAAGCAGCGAATCGTTGTTTTTTAATCTGGCTAACTCCTCTGCTTTATTTAGATATTTAAGTGCAAAGTCGGTAGGTAAGGTGCTGCTCAGACTGGTGTAAACAAATTCCAGTTTCTCACCCTGTTGGTAATCGGTAAGAAAATGCGCCAGACGGAAATAATAATAAGTCGCAAAATGAGGTTTTTCCAAACTGTTATAGGCGTTAGCGATATTCTGGTAGGCATTGCTGATGATCTGATGACCATAATGGGAGTTGGGAGCGTATTGGATAGCCAATAGATTCATTTCAATGGATTGTTGAAATGCGGCTTGTTGCAAGTATAGGCGTGCCAGCATCATAGCGGATGCACTTACGCCCGTATTGAATTGAAGATCGCGACTTCTTTTGAGGGTATTTAAAAAGATCTTCCGATATTCTTCTTCATTTTTAATCGTGCTATCCATTTGGGTAGCAATTATCTGCCAGAGGCGAATGGAATCCATGGGGTCTATTGATGGAACAGGTGGCAACGATATTTCCCTGCTCGTCTCCCCGGTCAATTTATCTTGAGCCTTACCTTCGGGCAAGGAAAGCGCTATGACTGCAGTAAGACTAAATGTTATAACCCATAATCTTTGCATAGAAGCAGCCCTTTAAAAAACAGATATCGCCTAATCTCGTTTAAATTAAATAAACTCTTCGATTTTACTTCTTCGCCTTGCCATTCAAATTGAAAAAATTTATTCTGTCAATGGGTAGAAATACCCAAAAATGATTGTGTACGTATTTGACCATACCCCTCATACTTCATAATATGGTAATTTCGTTTACAACGAAAAAGGGTGGAATACCTGCTTCCAACATATAGAGTTAAATCCGAGTTGTCGGAATTAGGGTGTACCCTGCTTCGAATTTAAAACACTAAAACTACAGTTAAATGAAACGTTTTTTACTATTCAGTTTATTTGCATGTTCCCTCCCTGGGGTCATGTCTGCGCAAAGTGTTATGCAGGGATGGGCCGGTCGCATCGGGGGGGCCAGTGTAGAAGCAGGTAATGATATTGCAGTGGATGGATCCGGCAATATGTACCTGACCGGTAATTTTAACGGAGCTAATGTTTCTTTTAGCACTAACGGTTCAACTAGTTTAGGCACCACATTGACCTCTCAGGCTCTGGATGGTTTTATCGTGAAGCTGAATGCGGCTGGTAATACCAACTGGGCAAAAAGAGTGGGTGGTACCGGAGCCGACTTGGGCCGGGCGATCGCGGTTGACAATAGCGGAAACGTTTACGTGGCTGGAACTTTCTCGGGTACAGCAGATGTATTGGGCACTTCCTTGGTTTCGCTGGGCGGTACTGATATCTTCATCTGTAAGTTGAATAACAGCGGTGTACTGCAGTGGGCCAAAAGAGCAGGCGGCGGCGGTGCAGATGTGGTTTGGGATATGGATGTAGATCCGGTTTCGGGTTCAATCTATCTCACAGGTTCTATTGGGGTGAATGCTATCGCGGCGGATTTCGGAGCTACCTCTCTTTCATCTAACGGGAGTAACGACGCGTTTATCGCTAAGATGGATAATAATGGTAATTTTTTATGGGCTAAAAGTATGGGGGGGACAGGATTAGATGTGGGATATGGTATCGCAGTATCCCGCAATCTCAATGCGCTCGTTACTGCCGGACATTTCGCCGGAACGGTTGACTTTGGTTCGGGAAATACTTTCACCGCTGCAGGCGCTTCGGATATTTTTGTGTACAAATCAGATACTAACGGAAATTTCAGTTGGGTAAAGAGAATGGGTGGACCGAAAGCAGACCAACCTCGTGCAGTAACCATGGATCCAAACGGTAATATCTATACTACTGGATATTTCTCTGATTCGGCCAATTTTAATCCTAATGGTACTTATTGGGTAAAGGGTCAGCTCCTGCTTCAGGATATCTTTGTATCCAAACTCAATGCCAGCGGTAACTTCGTTTATGCCAGCGGTTTTGGTGGACCGATGATGGTTACTGGTTCAGAGCAACTCCCTAAATTTTATGGAGAAGATATCAAGGTGGATGCAAACGGTAAAGCATATGTCACAGGGCGAATTGATTATGCGATTGTGGACTTCGCACCGGGTGCTGAAGTTTACAACATCCGTTCTAAAGGAAATTCCGACATATTCGTCATGGGTCTTAATGATCAGGGTGGTTTATCTTGGGTGCGCACATTCGGAGCTGCCGGAAACGATGTGGGTACCGGTATAGCTGTCGACGCATCTGGAGCCGTGTATACCACGGGAGCATTTTTAAATACAGTCGTGTTTAACGCAGATCCTAGTGCAACTACGCCTGCTCTGACTTCTGCGGGTGGCACTGACATCTTTATTCACAAAATGACTCAAAGCTCTTGTGTTTCCAGTCTGGCACCGGTTGTTAAAGAAACTGCTTGCGATACCTTTTTCTTGAGTGGAACTTCCTATACTACTTCGCAAGTATTCAGCACGCTTTTGGTAAATGCCGCGGGGTGTGATAGTATGGTAACAATCGATCTGACAGTTAATAAGAGCTCAACGCCGTCGCTGTATACACCGGCACCTCAATGCGATTCATTTGAATTCCATGGAATGGTTTATAAAACTTCCGGTCAGTTCCAACAATTACTGCAAAATGCGGCAGGTTGTGATAGTATGGTGACTATCGACCTGACTATCGTGAATAGCAGTTGGGATACCTTATTCCATGTAGCAGATTGTAAAGGTTATACTTTCGATACCAATACCTACTATGAAAGCGGATATTATCTGCATACTTATAACGCATCGAATGGTTGCGATAGTAATGTTGTATTGAGTCTGACTATAGATACGATCAACGTGAAGGTCAATAAAAACGACAAGACTTTAGAGGCCGCGGAAGCTAATGCGACCGGCTGGCAATGGTTGGATTGCGATAACGGAATGGCGCCGGTGTCTGGAGCTACTTCACAAAGTTTCACTCCGGAAGAATCCGGAAATTACGCAGTGGCTGTTACAATCGACGGTTGCACCGATACCTCTGCTTGCGTGAATGTAGAACTGAACTCGGGTATCAGCAATACTGCCGCTAACAAGTGGAAAATCTATCCCAACCCGGTTCAATCAACTTTGTATGTTGAAACAAACACAGTGGGTAGTATGGTAGTGTACGGACTCGAAGGACGTGTTATAATGACATCTAACTTGCAAGCAGGTGCGAACTATATTCCTGTTGCGAATCTTGCAAACGGATTTTATTTAATACGTATATTTGATACTGCCGGTGCTGAAATCGGGGTACAGCGCTTGATTAAATCAGATTGGTAATTACCCTTCAGCAAAAATAAAGCTAAGTGAGGTTGGGCATGGGTAACAACTGTAAATTGAATATCGTACATCTTCTTAGATCCACTCGCCGCGGCATACGCTGGCGGGTGGATTCTTTGTATTATATATTGTCTTTACTTAGCGTATGCGCTGTTTTGATTTTTGCAACCAATAATGCCAAGGCGCAATATTATTTGCCGGAGAACCGGATTTGGGCACTAGGCATTTTTGCCGGTTTAGATTTTAATAGCGGTCAACCGGTTCCCATAAAGACAGCGGTATCGGGAGCGCCTAATAGTAACGGGCACACCGGTATGGCGAGCGTGGCAGTGAGCGACCGTAACGGACAGCTATTATTCTATACCAATGGAAGTCATATTTGGAATAGAAACCACGATTTGGTTTTGCCTTCTCCACTACATCCGGGTGCTTTGACATTGACTCCGGTAACTCAGGTTACCAGTCAGGGCACATTGGTAGTGCCTGTACTGGGGAATCCTGATCAATACTATATCTTCTCCCTGACACATCCGGGTAATCACGCTCCGGTATCAGTGAGTTTGTACGGTAAGCTCTATTATTCTGTCTTTGACATGCAATTAAATGGTGGACTCGGTGGTGTTGTTCCCGGTCAGCAATGGCAATTGTTGGGTGTGGATCTGGCGGATAAAATGTTAGCCATCCCCGGCGAAAATTGTAATGCCTGGTTATTGGTACATGAGATGGAGAACAATCGATTTCTGGCATTTGAAATTAACGGTTCAGGAATTTCTACTACGCCTGTGGTTTCAGCCGTCGGTAGTACCGGAAGTTTGCCCGCCGCGGGTGGTAGAAATCAATATTGGATCGATGGCCAGATGGCAGTAAGTCCTGATTTTAAGAAAATCGCCATTTGTGCCACTTTTGGTTCTTTCATTGAACTTTTTGATTTTAATGCGGCAACGGGACAGGTCAGCAATCCGATTATGCTGGACTCCGGTCAGTTGGCCTATGGACTGGCATTTTCTGCCGAGAGCAGTAAGTTGTACGCGATTGCTCAGGATGCATCCTCCCCGACATATTCATGGCATTTGTTTCAGTTTGACATGAATGCTGGTTCGCCGGCGTCTATCAGAGCTTCAAAGACAAAGGTGAGTAAGGATTATTTACCTCGTACGCAACTCAAGTTAGGACCTGATAAAAGAATTTATTTTGGCGCATATCGGAATCCCATAAATGGTATTCCCGGAGAAAGAGGTCGGCAGATAGGTGCTTTGATGAATCCGGAAGCCTCGGGTTCAGCGGCAGGATACATTCCACTTGCGGTTGAGTTGTTGGATAGCACATCGATGGTCTATGGTTTATCGCACGAGGTGACCAGGATACAAGACAGTATTTTTTCAAAGACACCGGCATGGATTTGTGTAGACCAGGTAGAGCTGAAGGGACGAGCAGGACATGATAGTTATGAATGGCAGGATGGATCGGTAGCGAGCACTTATTTAGCCCATTCAGCAGGTATTTACTGGGTCAGAAGTCGCAAGGGATGTGTGGTGTATATTGACAGCTTTGAGGTAAAAGCCGCAGTGGAGGTGAGTTTGGGTAACGATACGGTGGTTTGTCTGGATCCTCAACCAATCACGCTTCGTCCTCAGACTGATAAACAAATCAGCTCCTACCTCTGGTCAGACGGTTCTGAAGGTCGAATTTTGGTAGTCCGAAAATCCGGTCGCTATTGGGTGAAGGTGACTACTACAGAGGGATGTATTGGATCTGATACTGTAGATATAGTCTTAACTCATTTGCAACCTGATTTGGGCGCCGACACTGTAATCTGTCTGCCGGAAACAAGTTCTTTTGAGTTATCGGTGGAGCTATCGGATGCTGCAGAAGTCAAATGGAGTACAGGAAGCGACAAGCCGCAGATAAATATTATTGGTCCCGGGGAGTATTGGGTAGAACTCACCGAAGGTACTTGTGTCGCTCGGGATACCATAGTTGTTGAGTTTATTGATTTGTCACAAAACCTAGGTTCTGATAAATTGTTGTGCCGCGAGGAACCTTTTGAAATCTCATTAAATGCGGTACACATTCCCGAAGGAGCTACTGTGCTTTGGAGTGATGGCTCTGTTGGAATCGAATTATGGTTGAGGGATACCGGCATTTATTGGTTAGAGGTGAGCTATGCACAATGTACATCAAGTGATACTATTGCGATTCATACAGAATATTGTGATTGTGCATTTGCTTTTCCAACAGCTTTTACGCCGAATGGTGATGGAAAGAATGATTATTTTAAGATGGTTGTAAAC
This sequence comes from uncultured Chitinophagaceae bacterium, assembly GCA_964636205.1. Lineage (GTDB taxonomy): Bacteria > Bacteroidota > Bacteroidia > Chitinophagales > Chitinophagaceae > JBEBVQ01. The sequence goes on from CAZWPF010000013.1 coordinate 28,693, forward strand.
CCGGACTGTGTGGTTGACGATTTCGATCTGGCCATTTATAATCGTTGGGGCGCCGTGGTGTTTAGCAGTAATCAGGTTTTATCGGGTTGGGACGGCAAATTCAATGGAATGGACGCGGAGCAGGGTGTTTATATGTATCGGGCAAATTTTACGGTAGGAACAGAAAAACACAAAAAAGAGGTTAAGGGTGATATTACACTGATCCGATAAGAGGGATAATAGGGCATAAAAAAAACCGCAGGAGTTGGGTACCTGCGGTCTTTAAACAAATGGTTGCTGTTTACTAGTTCCCTGCAACCAATTCCAATTGGATATTAACTTCTGGAAGGATGAAGCTATCACCAAGGCTTTGGTCGTTTCCATAAACAATATCCCATTTAGTTCGGTCGATATTGAAATTTGCAGTAGCATGAACTTGGTTATCACCTACATGAACTTTCGCAGGGAAAGTGATGCTATTGGTAATACCTTTAATAGTCAAGTTACCGGTAATAGTATGTGTGGCATCTTTCAGGATCAATTCTTCCGGATTCTCAACACCGGGAACCACACTTACGATTTCGAAAATAGCTTCAGGATGATTCTCAACATCAAAGAAATCAGCTGATTTCAGGTGACCTGTAAGTTTTGCATTACCCTTTTCGTCTTGATCGTGAGTTTGTACAGTGTTCATATCGATCACAAACTTACCACCAGTGATGTCACTACCGGCAACGATAACTTCACCTTCTTTCAATTGCATGGTTCCGTTGTGAGATCCGATGCGTTTTGTACCAACGAATTCAATTTTGCTCTGATTAACATCAGCTTTGAGAGAAGTACCTTCTGCTGCTGTTACTTCCTGAGCATCTCCGGTTGTTGCGTTATCTGCTGTAGGGGCATTTTGACAAGCGGCTAAAAACATAGCCAAAGCTGCTGCTGGTAAAAGGATTTTTTTCATAATTCTATTCTATTTTTTTGAAGTAGCAAAAATAGGCCTAGAATTCTGATAGAACTCTTAACATAAGTTAAGATTTCTTTATTATAGCTATTAATTAATGCTATTAACTTATTGTTTAACGACTGAAAGTGAACAATTATATTATATGTGGTGGGATATTTCAGAAATATTCAGACGCACCGATTCGGGACTTACAGACAGTTCGTGCATCATACCAAAGCGGAGCGTATAATTTATTTCTTGATGACCTGCAGGGAATCCAAAACAAATAGGATAATCGTAGTCTGCTACTTTATCTAATATAATATCAGTAATTGATTGTCCGAATGGCCGTTCTGTATCCTGAATATCGGTGAAACCTCCAATGATCAATCCGGCTAAATTGCGCAACTTATCAGCTCGTTTTAACTGCATAAGCATTCTGTCGATATTATATAAATATTCTCCTACATCTTCGATAAATAAAATCTTACCCTCGGTATCGACTTCAGATGCAGATCCGGTAGCATGCGCCAGTAACGCCAGATTACCTCCCGCCAGTATTCCTTTTGCCACTCCTATTCGATTCTGCTTCATTGGGGCAATCGGGTAAAAAGTATTTTCACCGGTTATTGCTTGACGAAAACTGACTAAGTACTTCGCATCCTTTGTTTCCGGAGTAAACGCGCCACACATCGGACTGTGAAGAGTGGCAATATTGAATTGTGCTAAAATATGACTATGTAGTAAAGTGATATCACTGAATCCACAGATCCATTTCGGGCTTTTTATAAATCGTGTAAAATCGAGATGATCGATGATTCTACTCATTCCGTATCCACCCCTACCCATAAGAATAGCCTTTATCTCGCTATCGTCGAGCATCATTTGTAAATCCTGCGCACGATCGGCATCAGTCCCGGAAAAATAATGATGTTCCGCACCCACGGTGGCACCGAGTCTAACCTTAAAACCCCATTCTTGAAGTACCGTAACTGCATAATCAACCCGGTCAGGGGAAGTATAACCGGAAGGGCAAGTTATTCCAATGGTATCGCCGGGGCGAAGAAATGCTGGTAGGATGACAGACATGTGTATTTAATTATTGATTCCTATGTATATAATATTATCTCTTATTTCGACGGGAAAGGTTTTCAATTTATAACCCTCACCGCTGGCGTTATAGCCGTTCGAGGGATTGAATTTGTATTGATGCAAGGGACAAACAACATTCCCTGCATAGTCGGTCCAACCCTCACAAAACCTTGCTCCGCCGTGCGGACAAATAGCTGAAAAGGCAAACAGTTTTTCCTCTCTTTTGAGAAAGGCAATCAGCTTTCCTTCTATTTTTTTTTCTACAATTTTGTTTTCCGGCAATTCATTCACAGGACCGGCTTCGTGCCAACTGAGATTCATGCGGTAAAAGTAGCGAAAAACCTAAGTCTGAGGGATTATTGTATGAGTGTTACTATGTACTTCCTTGAGTCAATGAGGTTTCGAATAGCTGGAAAAAACCCGCTACATTTGCATAGCTAAAATTTTTGAGATTATGTCTTTGATTCAGTTAGAAAACTACGCTGAAGGAAAATGGATTCCTGCGTCTTCCGGTGGCGAAACTTTATATAATGCAATTACCGGTGAGCCGATTTACATAGCGGGGAGTGAGGGGTTGGATTTTGGTGCGATGATGCAATATGCCCGTCGTGTAGGCGGACCGGCACTGCGGAAGTTGACTTTCCATGAGCGGGGTCGGATGCTCAAGGCTTTGGCCATGTATTTGCTGGAAAGGAAAGAATATTTTTACGAAGTAAGTACACATACCGGCGCTACCCGCGCTGACAGTTGGATAGATATCGAGGGTGGTATTGGTAATTTATTCGCTAATGCCAGTTTGCGCCGCCAATTTCCGGACGAACGTTTTTACGTAGATGGAGAAGCTGCGAAACTCTCAAAGAACGGTACTTTTATTGGTCACCATATTATGGTGCCACGAGAAGGAGTTGCGATCCATATCAATGCTTATAACTTCCCTGTTTGGGGTATGCTGGAAAAGATTGCCGTTAATTTATTGGCGGGTGTGCCCGCGATAGTAAAGCCGGCTACAATTACATCATTCCTTACTGAAGCGGTATTCAGAGAGATTATTAAATCGGGTATCCTTCCTGAGGGATCATTGCAACTGATATGCGGTTCGGCTCGGGGTATTCTGGATAATGTAGAAAGTCAAGACGTGGTTACTTTCACTGGTTCGGCAGCTACCGGACAAATGCTGAAGGGGCATCCGCGGATTATTTCAGAGGCGGTGCCTTTCAACCTTGAGGCAGATTCACTGAATTGTGCAGTTTTGGGAACAGATGTTTATCCGGGCAGTCCGGAGTTCGATATATTCATCAAAGAAGTCGTACGCGAGATTACTGTAAAAGCGGGTCAGAAATGTACAGCCGTACGGAGAATTATCGTGCCTGCCGATCGTGTAGAAGATGTACAAATAGCCTTGGGTAAAAGATTAAAGCAAACGACGGTAGGTAACCCGGGTGTAGAAGGTGTGAGGATGGGACCGCTCGCCAGCATCAGTCAGAGAAACGAAGTTCGCGAAAGAGTACAACAGCTTGCAAAGTCACAGGAGATTGTGATTGGCGATCCGGAGAATTTTGAAGTGGTTGGTGCTGACAAGGAAAAAGGAGCCTTCCTGGCGCCTTTGGTATTCTTCAATGATGATCCATTTAACAAAACCGATTGTCATGAGGTGGAAGCCTTCGGACCTGTATCGACTATTATGCCGTATCAAACGGTAGAGGATGCGATCGCGATCGCTAAAATGGGTAAAGGTTCATTGGTTTGTTCTATCGTTACCGCCGATGATGAAATAGCAAAAGAATTTGTACTTGGCGCCGCAAGTCTGCACGGTAGAATTTTAATTTTGAATAATGACTGCGTGAAAGAAAGCACTGGACATGGTTCTCCAATGCCATTGTTGGTACATGGCGGACCCGGTCGTGCGGGAGGCGGAGAGGAAATGGGCGGTGTAAGAGGTGTATTGCACTATCTGCAACGTACCGCAATTCAAGGTTCACCAACAACTATTTCGCGCATCACCAATGTTTATCAGCAAGGGGCTAAGCAGACAGAGACAGAGGTACATCCGTTTAGAAAGTATTTTGAGGAATTGAAAGTGGGTGATACCCTGATCACAGCGAAACATACGGTTACCGAAACGGATATAGTGAACTTTGCCAATGTGAGCGGCGATAATTTCTACGCACACGTAGATGCGACTTCACTGGAGGGAACCATATTCGAACGCAGGGTGGCACACGGTTACTTTATCCTGTCTAAAGCTGCCGGCTTGTTTGTAGATGCAAAGAAGGGGCCCGTACTGTTGAATTATGGCATTGATGAATGTCGATTCACTAAGCCGGTTTATCCGGGAACCACCATCGGCGTTCGATTCACTGTTAAAGAGAAAACTGATCAGGAGAAGAGAAGCGAGGAGGATATTCCTAAAGGTATCGTGAAATGGTTGGTAGATGTATATGATGATACCGGAGAAACAGTGGCGATCGCGACTATCTTAACGATGGTGAGGAAGAAAGAAGGGTAATCAGCGAGTTTTGATATATGATACGGGAGCGGTTGGTTGCGAAGCCACCGCTCCCGTTTTTATTGTATCAGGGCGGGGTGAATCTGCTCCTGAATTCTGAATAAAAGCCCACGTCTGTACATAGGCTTCAACTTATTGGTTTATTTTTGAGTCGGACTCTTGATCTGATCCATGCTACTGCCATTTTATAATTCTGATTATCTGGAAGCCGGTTGCGATGAAGCCGGAAGAGGATGCCTTGCCGGGCCGGTTTGCGCGGCAGCGGTTATCCTGCCTCCTGATTTTCATCATCCCTTGCTCAATGATAGCAAAAAGATGAGTCATGAGGATCGAATGTTGTTGCGACCGATAATAGAGGACGCGGCAATTGCCTTTGCAGTTAAGATGGTAGATCATGAGGAGATTGACCGGATTAATATTTTAAAAGCATCATTTAAAGCTATGCATTTGGCCATTGATGCGCTTTCTGTAAAGCCCGATTTGCTGTTGATAGACGGGAACAGATTCAGTCCGTACCTAGGTATCCCCCATCATTGTGTGATAAAGGGCGATGGCAAATATGCATCTATAGCTGCGGCCAGCGTTTTGGCAAAAACTTACAGGGATGATTATATGTGCCGGTTGCATGAATGCTATCCGGAATATAATTGGCTGGAGAATAAGGGTTATCCCACCCCCTTTCACAAAGCGAAGGTTTTGGAACTGGGATATACACCATACCACCGAAGAAGTTTTAAGTGTGAAATAGGCGGAGCGAGCCAATTGACTGAATAAATGAATAATGGGCTCATTAAAGAGACCATGTACATAATGCTTAATTTTGTCGGTTTAAACAATCTGTTGTTTTCTGAATAAGTAATTAGGGAATAGCTGGATCCGTTTTCCAATCTAAAACTCGTCTTATATGCCCAGGGTACCCAATTGGATGTTTACTGTATTGGCTGTACTGTATATTTCTTCTGTCCGCGTGGATATTATGGATATTGATGCCTCGCAATATGCAGAAATCAGTCGCGAAATGATGCTCAGCGGGGAATATCTGCAAATATTTGATAGGGGACGTGATTACCTCGACAAGCCGCCATTTTTATTCTGGGTGAGCGCAGTGAGCATGAAAATATTTGGGGTTAACAATTTTGGCTTTAAGCTTCCTTCTATTCTGTTTGCATTGTGGTCGCTCTTTGCTACTTATCGGTTGGGCAGATCATTGTATGATGATCGTACCGGTCGAATGGCGGCGCTCATCTTAGGGGTATGTCAGGGAATGTTTTTAATGACCAATGATATTCGCACAGACACGATTTTGATGAGTTGGGTGATTACTGCGATCTGGTTGATCAGGGAGGCGGATCGGAATAGGAAATGGTATTATGTGGTTGGTGCCGGTGCGAGCGTTGCGTTTGGAATGATGACTAAGGGTCCGATAGCGCTGATGGTTCCGGTGTTTTGTTTCGGTACTGATTGGTTGTTGAAGCGGCAGTGGCGGAAGATCTTCGATTATCGTCATGTGTATTACCTGATTGTTATAGCGGTGTTTTTGATTCCCATGAGCTATGGGCTCTATCAGCAGTTTGACATGCAGCCGGAAAAATGGATCGATGGAAAGCAAGGTACTTCGGGATTGGAGTTTTTTTATTGGACACAAAGTTTTGGTAGAATCACGGGTGAGAATGTATGGGATAATGGAGCAGGGTTGGATTTCTTGTTGGTCAATATGCTGTGGTCTTTCTTGCCATGGATAATTGTATTGCAGATTGCACTTTTCCTCAATGTAAAGCAGTTGGTGAAGCAGCGGTTTCGTTTGAAAGAAAATCAGGAGTGGATCAGCACCGGCGGCTTTATCCTCGCTTATCTGGCGTTAGGCTCTTCACATTATCAGCTGCCACATTATATATTCGTAGCTTTTCCATTGGCGGCGATAGTGACTGCGGTCTTTTTCCGGGATTTGATGGAAGCGGGAATTTCTTCGCAATTGGCTAAAGTAGTAAAGCCAATGATGTTGGCTATTCCTTTGTTGATGTTTGTAGGGGTGTTATTGATAATGACAATTACTTTCCCATCCAATTGGATTTGGATTGTCGCCCTGGTGTTGGCTGTTTTGGTTTGGCTTATTTATACGCGTAAGAATGATGATCGGGAGAATATGGTATTTCCGGCAGCATTGGGAATGATATTGGTTAATGTGTTTTTGACCCATTATTTTTATTTCGAGTTAATGAAATATCAGGTAGGTACTCAGGTAGGTAAGTATATCCATGATCAGGAGTTGCCTGTGGACAAGGTACGGATTTTGCATATGAATGATCCCCTTAATTCATTGCATTTCTATGCTCAAGGAGTGATAGGGGGCGCGGATACTAATTATTTGAGTACTACCCAAGGCATGTATTTTTTGACACAGGAAGAGGGGTTGGCCTATTTGCAAAGGCAGGGAGGAAAGGTTGATATAATATCGCAGGGCAAGTTTTTCAAGGTAAGTCAGTTGACACCTACCTTTTTAAACCATAAAAATCGTCCTTCGGTGTTAAAGAATTATTTCTTGGTATCGGTAGGTTCCGAATAGTAGAAATGATAGCCGCGATTCGGGGCGATTAATTAGATCTGTAAACGAAAGGTTATGAGTGATCAGTTGCGGGTTTCTTTGGTTCAGCATGATGTGATTTGGCAGGATAAGTCTGCCAATCTCAGGGCTTATGAAAATTATATATCAAAAATTGCTGCGCCACGTCATGTAGTTGTGCTTCCTGAGATGTTTCAAACGGGCTTTTCGATGGATGTGGAGCGATTGGCGGAAACGATGGATGGACCTACGGTATCTTGGATGCGGGAGCAGGCTAAGGCTCATCGTTGCATTTTGGTGGGGAGTTTAATAATTGAGGAGGGGGGAAACTATTTCAACCGACTGATTTGGATGCAACCTAATGGTCAGTTCGGAACCTATGATAAGCGGCATTTGTTTGGATTTGCGGGCGAGCATGAGCATTTCACCCCTGGTGAGAAGCGGGTGATTGCGCAGGTAGGTGGTTGGCGTATTTGCTTGCAGATCTGTTATGATTTACGGTTTCCTGTATGGGCACGTCAGGGTGAGGGTCCGCAATACGATATATTGTTGTACGTAGCCAGTTGGCCCGAGCGCAGGAATCTTGCTTGGAAGACCTTATTGCAAGCGCGTGCGATTGAGAACCAGTCTTATGTTGTGGGCGTGAATCGAGTAGGTAATGATGGGAATGGAATTTACCATAGTGGAGATAGCAGTGTTTTTGGTCCATTGGGGGAATTGATTTGGCAGCAATCTCATGATTCTTGTGCTCATACGGTAACATTAGATCGTTCGGAATTGATAAAGGTGCGGGAGGGCTTTCCATTTTTAAGAGATGCGGATCGATTTATTCTGATCTAGAATTTCGGTCGGATGGCCACGCGTCTATTCATGTCAGCAGAAGGAATTTGTTCGTGATTCCCGTCGATTATCTGCATTCTCATTTTCAGTTTTTACCATCGGTTTAAGCGATTTCGATGCATTGAAATCTACAATTACTGGTCAAGATGCGGTCGTTTACTTGGTAATTGTCGGTTTGTTAATTGTCGTAAAGGGGATCATTTATCCAGTTGGCGGGATTGTTGACTATATAATTGTTTATGCGGACGTATTCCTGGTGATTGCGGATAATGCGGTCGTGAAATCGGGCTTGCCATGCAAAATCCGGATCGACTTTCCTCATTTCAAACGAGCAGCGACCCTTATACCAACGGATAATGGCGGAGAGATTATTGTTAAGCATAGGCTTATTTTTTTGGTTAATGCAACCTGGTGGTGGGTTGGGAGACGCGATGAATCGCGTCTCTCATGGCGTAAAAAAAAATCCCCGATACATTGGTATCGGGGATTTTTTGGGTGACTAAAAAGTCGGAATATATTAACCGATAGCGACTCTTTTGAATTCAGTTACGGTTAAATCACCTTCTACTGATTTCAGATATTCGCCAACTGATTTTGAGTTGTCTTTCACGTAAGGTTGAGAAAGCAGGGTATTTTCTTTGAAGAATTTGTTCAGTTTACCGGCTGCAATTTTTTCAGCCATATCTGCTGCTTTACCTTCTGCAACGATTTGTTCGATAGCGATAGCTTTTTCTCTTTCGATTGTTTCAGGAGAGATACCATCCGGATCGATTGCAAGCGGGTTCATAGCTGCAATTTGCATTGCCACGTCTTTACCTGCAGTAACGACACCTTCAGATGTAGGTTTGTTAAGACCAACCAATACCCCGATTCTGTAGTTACCGTGGATATAAGGAATTACGGTATCAGCAGAAACTTGTTCGAAACGAGTGATATCGATTTTTTCGCCGATTTTAGCAACCATTTCCAACAAACGTTCGCCGATGGTAGCGGAATCAAAAGCTTCTGCTTTCAGTTCGTCGATAGTCTTCTTGTTAGAATTAAGCGCGATATCAGCTACTTTCTGAGCAAATTCGATGAATTCCTGATTCTTAGCAACGAAATCGGTTTCAGAGCTAAGGTTTACGATTACGCCATACTTTCCGTCTTCGCTAGCTTTTACGATTACAACACCTTCTTTTGCTTCGCGATCGCTACGATTAGCAGCAACTTTTTGTCCTTTTGCACGCAGGTAGTCGATTGCTTTTTCAAAATCTCCACCGCTTTCCATAAGTGCTTTACGGCAATCCATCATGCCCGCACCTGTTTGCTGGCGCAGTTTATTTACATCTGCTGCCGATATATTTACTGAGCTCATCGATTTTTTAAATTTACTGAGTTAACACAAACTATTTCTGCTTAGGGAGAAAGCCTGTAGATGTACTGATGTACATCTACAGTTACCTTCATCCTGGCAGTATTATATTGATATTATCTTTTGGGTACGCCGCCTGGTTTGCGGGTTCCACCGCCTTGGCGGGTTCCACCACCTCTGTTTCCACCACCACTACCTTGGCGACGGCGTTGACCACCTTGTCCTTTTTCTTTCTTATCACCGTCTTCGTCGATATCGAGACCGCGCAATTCTTGTTGTTCTGCAAATTCTTCAGGACTTTCTTCTTCGCCACTTTCTTTGCTTTGAGCACGTTCTTCCAGACCTTCGATAATAGCGGCAGTCAGGTAGTTAGTGATAATAGCGATAGATTTAGTAGCATCGTCGTTAGACGGGATAGCGAAGTCAACTTTACTTGGATCACTATTGGTATCAACCATAGCGAAAGTAGTAATGCCCAAACGCTTAGCTTCTGCCAGAGCAATATGTTCATGTGTGATATCCACAATAAACAAAGCTGCAGGAGTACGACCCATTTGAGAGATACCGCCGAGAACTTTATCCATTTTCTCACGGTTACGGCTCAGAGTCAGACGTTCTTTTTTAGTAACGCTGTCCAGGGTACCATCGGTAAGCATTTTCTCGATGCTCTGCATTTTCTTTACACTCTTACGAATAGTAGAGAAGTTGGTCAGCATACCACCCAACCATCTTTCTGTAACGTAAGGCATATTAGCTTTTGCTGCTGCTTCGGCTACGATTTCTTTAGCTTGTTTTTTAGTCGCAACAAACATGATCTTCTTGCCACTGCGAGCAATGGATTTAAGAGCCGCTGCTGCTTCTTGCAGACCTTCGATAGTTTTGTTCAGGTCGATGATATGGATACCATTCTTTTCTGCGAAGATGTATGGCAGCATCTTGGGATTCCATTTTTTCTTCAGGTGCCCAAAATGAACACCGGCTTCCAGGAGCTGCTGATGAAGGTTTTTACTTTCTTCCATTTTATTTTTTCTTGAGCCGTTGCCGGTAATCCTAATAATCGAATAGCCGGCCGGGTGTTGTTAATTAATGTTTGAATCATCCGGTGATGCAACCGGTAGTATAAAGTATTAACGCTTAGAGAACTGGAAGCTACGACGAGCTTTACGTTTACCGAATTTCTTACGTTCAACAGAGCG
>CAZWPF010000014.1:0-38475 GCA_964636205.1 uncultured Chitinophagaceae bacterium
GCTTTTTCAGCAGCTTCTTTCAAGCGCTGCCAAGCCATAGGATCTTTATGTAAATCAACTGCTTCGTCTTTTTTAAACTCATCAGCCAACCAATCCATGATTACTTTATCGAAATCGTCACCACCAAGATGCGTATCACCATTGGTAGATTTCACTTCGAATACACCATCACCCAATTCCAAAATAGAGATATCAAAAGTACCACCACCTAAGTCGAATACGGCAATTTTAATATCTTGATTCTGCTTATCCATTCCATAAGCCAGGGCTGCTGCAGTTGGCTCGTTGATAATTCGGCGAACGTTCAGACCTGCGATTTCACCTGCTTCTTTAGTTGCCTGACGTTGTGCATCGTTAAAATAAGCCGGTACAGTAATAACTGCTTCTGTAACATCCTGACCCAGAAATTCTTCCGCAGTCTTCTTCATTTTCTGAAGAATCATCGCAGAAATCTCCTGAGGAGTATACAAACGCCCGTCGATATCTACACGGGGAGTATTGTTCTCACCCTTTACAATTTTATAAGAATTATGAGTCAGCTCATTGCCAATTTCATCAAAGCGACGACCCATGTAACGTTTGATCGACATGATCGTATTCGTAGGATTGGTAATCGCCTGGCGTTTCGCAGGATCTCCCACCTTACGTTCACCATTCTGCATAAATGCCACAATAGAAGGCGTGGTACGGCGGCCTTCATCATTTGCGATCACCACCGGCTCGTTGCCCTCCATTACGGAAACACAAGAGTTGGTCGTACCCAGGTCGATGCCTATAATTTTTCCCATAGTCGTGTTATTGTTAATATTATTTCAATTGTTAGTTCCCTGAAGGGAAATTTAATTCTTGATTACGTATAGAGCATGGCAAGAAATATACCATCAACACAATTTGTGCAATAATGGCAGTGCGACTGACAACTCGTAGGTTTAAATTTTCAAATAAGTAACTCTGTCTGTGCCTATAGTAATCAATTGTCATTTTTAGCCTGAATTTTGGCGGGAGGTTTATGTTTCCAGCGATTATGACTCCAAAGCCAATTTGCCGGTTGCTCCTGAAGTTGCTGCTCCATAAATAATACATATTGCTTGGTGATCGTTCCGGGTGGCAATTTTGAAGCATCATCGGTGATTTTTATCAGATTCACCTTATAATGTCCTCTTTTGATCTTTTTAATTCCTGCAAAAACCACCGCTCCTTTTGCCCGAGATGCCATTTGCTCCGGACCGCGAAAGAATGGCGCCGATCGGTTCATAAAAGGTAGCCATTCAGCCACTTCAGTAACCGATGGATTCTGGTCGGCGATCATCCCTATAATATGCCGCACTCCCTTTACCCGCGCCAACCCGCTTCTCAATGATTTCATAGAGATCAACCAGCCCCCTCCTCTTCTTCGGATACGCTGCATCAATCGGTCGAAAGGCTTACTGCTCAGCGGCAAATAAACTCCTGCGAATTGCTGAGGAGCGCCCAATTGACACGCGATATTTGCCCATTCCCAATTAAAGGTATGCCCTAAAAGCGCATAAGTATTCCTCCCTTGCTCATCCAGCTCTCTAAAAACCTCCCAGTTGCCCTGCACTCTTTTGTTCAGACTTTTCTTGCTGATAGATAAAAGTTTCAGGGTTTCAATCCATTGATCCGTAAAGTTTCTATAAAAGCTCCGCGTCAAATTTTCTATTTCCGCTGTCCCTTTCTCCGGAAATGCGTGTTCAAAATTTTTACGTACCAATTCCTTTCGGTATCCCGGATAATAATATAATAGCAGAAATGCAAAGTCTGAAACCAAATACAATACCCGCAGTGGCAGGAGGGAAACCGGATATAATATAGCAAGTAGTAAATAATACATTAATTCGGAATTTACCGGCTCAGTGCGAAATTACAAGTATTTATTCCAGAATTACAGCAGTAATTATCGCATCCCTTATCCCTTGAAAGTCGCAAAATGTTTTTGTTAAAATACTGTTAGACTGTTCATTTTAGAGGCTCAACCCTTACTTTGCAAAAATAAAAATTGATGCCTATGCCAACATATGAACAAATTTTCGAGAACAACCGCAATTGGGTTGCCCAGCAAGTAGCAAAAAATCCTGATTTTTTTGAAGATATCGCCGCGGATCAAAACCCCGAATATTTATATATAGGCTGTTCGGACAGTCGGGTACCTGCAAACGAAATTACCGGTCTGGCTCCCGGCGAGTTATTTGTTCACCGAAATATCGCTAATCTGGTCAATAGCATCGACTTAAACGTGGTTAGCGTTGTGAATTATGCTGTCAAACATCTCGGTGTCAAACACATAGTAGTTTGTGGCCATTATAACTGTGGGGGTGTCAAAGCTGCAATGGAACCTAAAAACATGGGCATTCTAAACCCTTGGCTTCGGAATATCCGAGATGTATACAGATTGCATCAGGCCGAGTTGGATTCCATCAAAGATGAACACCTCCGTTACAACCGCCTGGTAGAATTGAACGTGCAGGAACAATGTGTAAATGTGATCAAGATGGCGGTAGTTCAGGAAACTTATGAAGACAAAGGATACCCGATCGTACATGGATGGGTGTTTGATTTACATACCGGATTAATCAAAGATCTGGAAATCGATTTCAAGAAAGAACTCAGACACATTCAGGAAATCTACGACCTCACCGGAAATAAGAAACTGATATAGCCGTACGCCAAGTGAGCAATATCTATTCTCTGACTGCAAATCAGTGAGTTAACATTTCCTTTCATTTGGATTCAGTAATTTCAATCGCCTTCGGCACAATAGGAAATATTTCGGAATTATTCTGTCCGAATTCCCAAAATCAATAATATAGTTATGCTAATAGCGACCATCCGCCAATTTGGATGGTCGGTGTTGGCAGGGTTTTACCTTGGTGTTTCATAGAGGATTGTTTGACTAAAACTGATAAACCATGTCCAAGAAAAAAATTGCGATTTTTGTAGGGAGTCTGAGAAAAGACTCATTTAACTTGAAAATGGCAAAGGCTGCCATTGAGATTGGATCTGCTGACTTCGAATTCGAAATTGTACCCATCGCCAATCTCGCCCATTATAGTGAGGATCTGGATCAGGGGAATCCGCCCGAAAACTGGGTTCAACTGAGAAATTCTATTAAGAATGCCGACGGAGTGTTGTTTTTCACTCCCGAATACAACCGCGGACTGCCCTCTGCGTTGAAAAATGCTATTGATATCGGATCCAGACCCTACGGACAAAACAGTTGGGCAGGGAAACCGGGTGCTGTGGTCAGCGTATCAATCAGCGCAATTGGCGGATTTGGCGCCAACCACCATTTACGTCAGTCGATGGTATTTGTAGATGTTCCCATGATGCAACAGCCGGAAGCTTATATAGGAAGCGCGGCCGGTTTATTCGATGAGCATGGAGCTCTAAAGTCGGACACGCATAAATTCCTGAAAAATTTTATGGAATCATACAAGAATTGGGTGAATAGATTCTAAAATGTTGACAGCAAGAGCAGGGACTATAGCGGCCCGCGCTCTTGCTTCATTTCCAATAGAACGACTCTAATCTAAAATGAATTTAACGTTCAGAACCAATGGATTCTGAAGAACGATGTAGCTATTTCCCGCCTTCGCTAAATTCTACCTAATTTTACAGTAATTATCTGAGGAATCAGTACTAAATTATTGAAAATAAACTGACAAATGAAGTTAGCTACCTACAACCGGCAAGGCCGGCAACAACTGGCCATATATGTGGATGGTCACCTATACGATACCCAAACTGCAGATAACAGACTTCCGTCGACTATGATTGAAATGCTGCAAGACTGGGAAGATCTTTCAGGCCTTGCTCGTGAAGCAGAGCAAAAAATCCGTGATGGCAAATTGATGCAAGGAGCAGGATTATCATTAGACGATGTGATTTTAATGGCTCCGGTTCCAAACCCTACATCTTGTCGGGATGGATATGCCTTCAGACAGCATGTTGAGGCTGCAAGGCGGAACAGAAAAGTAGAAATGATTCCGGAATTTGATCAGTACCCTATTTTCTATTTTACTAACCACAACGCCGTTCAGGGTCCTGGCGATATTCTTTGCATGCCGGACCATTTCGACAAATTGGATTTTGAGTTGGAAGCAGCTGTTGTGCTCGGTAAAAAGGGAAGAAATATCAAAGCAGAAGAGGCTGATGATTATATCGCGGGATACCTGATCATGAACGATATGAGCGCACGTACCCTGCAGATGGAAGAAATGAAACTGAATTTAGGTCCCGCAAAAGGCAAGGATTTCAGTACTGTGATCGGACCAATGTTAGTAACTCCCGACGAACTCGAACCTTATAAAACCAGTACCAAACCGGGGCATGTGGGCAATAGTTACCGCCTGAAAATGACCTGTCATGTTAATGGCATCCAAGTCAGCGAAGGCAATATGGGTGATATGGATTGGACCTTTGCAGAAATCATCGAACGTTGCGCTTATGGTGCAGATATTCTACCTGGAGATGTGATTGGTAGCGGCACGGTTGGTACAGGTTGCTTCTTAGAATTAAACGGAACCGGCTTACTTAATGATCCAAACTATAAAACTCAGTGGTTGCAAGACGGCGATGTAGTAGAAATGGAAATTGAAGGTTTAGGTAAACTGACCAACCGGATTGTAGCTGAGAAAACCGACTGGAGTATTTTGAAGCTGAAAAAAATGGACGTGAACACCGGAGCGTAATATAATACACCCCGCTCGCGTACCTGTAAAATAAAAATTCACGTTGGCACTTATTTCAACTTGGAAACTGGATGATGGCTCCTCGATAGCAATTTGGAAGATCGAGGAGCCTGAATCATTTTTTAAAGAATCGACTGGCTTAAGTTTCGACGAAATAAGTAATGAAAAACGGCGAATCGAAAGATTAGCGGGTCGTTTCTTACTAAAATATTTAGATCAGAACTTCCCCGTTGAGCGGATTACACCTGATCCCAATGACAAACCAAGAGTCGCCGATAATCAATACTATTTTTCCATCTCCCATTCCTGGCCATTCGTCACTGCAGTCATCCGAAAAAATGCCGAAGCGGGCATAGACATCCAAAAATGGCACCCTCGCATTCTCAAACTTCAATCGAAATTCCTCTCTCCCGAAGAACAATTAATGACTCGGAATGATGAACAGATTATTACCCTGGCTTGGTGCGCCAAAGAAGCAGCGTATAAATACCATGGTTCAAGAGGCATCGATTTCATCAAACAGTTACCTATAACCAGAATTTCTTCTCAGGCAACGGAGAATATTTTTAATATTTCAATAAATGTTAATTCATCCAAAAGCACAGGCATGGTTAACATTCAAGGAATTGTTTATCAAGACTTTGCATTTTCTTTGGTAATAAAATAAGTCCGAAAAATTCCTAAAATTTCCATATCTAATATTTTGCAATGTTAATAATTTTCAGAAAATTGATAAAAAATTAGTCGGTTTTCTGAAAATCCAGTTATTTTGCATAAAATATTATATTTCTTTTATGGAAGCAAGCTTACGTTTCGATGCTATCCGAGAGGCTGGCAGCAAAACAACCAAGATCAATAATTACAATGGCAAGCGCATTTCAGCGATCTTCAATAGCCATGTATTTACGGGTCGCGCAATGCGCGAGTACCTCAGCGACGAAGCTTATAAGAGCCTGATGAACTCCATCAAAAACTCGGAAAAGCTGGATCGTCGCATCGCCGATCAGATTGCAGCGGGTATGAAAGCCTGGGCAGAGGGAAAAGGAGTAACCCACTTTTCACATTGGTTTCAGCCTCTTACCGGAACTACCGCAGAAAAACACGATTCGTTTTTCACCATTAAAAGCGATGGTGCCGCATTGGAACTGTTCGATGGCGACACCCTGATCCAACAAGAGCCCGACGCTTCTTCTTTCCCCAATGGCGGTATCCGCGCAACCTTCGAAGCTCGTGGTTATACAGCATGGGATCCTTCATCGCCCGCCTTTATTATCGAAAACGGTCAAGGGAAAACGCTTTGCATACCTACCATTTTCATTGCTTATAATGGCGAATCGCTCGACTATAAATCTCCATTACTGAAATCAATCGCAGTTCTTGATAAGGCAGCAGTTGATGTTTGTCACTATTTCGATAAAAACGTATCTAAAGTAACCGCTACCCTCGGATGGGAACAAGAATATTTTGTGGTTGACGAAAGTCTTGCTAACGCTCGTCCCGACTTGGTCATGTGCGGCCGTACCCTGGTAGGTCACGCTCCTGCGAAAGGTCAGCAACTCGAAGACCACTATTTTGGTTCTATCGCCGAAAGAGTGTTCGAATTCATGCAAGACTTCGAACAAGAATCGTATAAATTAGGCATTCCGCTCAGAACACGCCATAATGAAGTAGCTCCGGGCCAATTCGAATGCGCACCGATTTTTGAAGAGGTAAACATCGCAGTAGACCATAACACCTTGTTGATGGACGTGATGACCAAGGTGGCTAAACGTCATAAATTAAAAGTGCTGCTCCATGAAAAACCATTTGCAGGTGTAAACGGTAGCGGTAAACACAATAACTGGAGTATTGCCACCGATACCGGCGTCAATCTGCTCGCTCCCGGTCGCACACCCAGAACCAACTTGATGTTCCTGACATTCTTCGTGAACACTATCAAAGCTGTTCATGATTATGCAGATCTGCTTAGAGCTGCTATTGCCTCAGCAGGTAATGACCATCGTCTTGGTGCCAATGAAGCGCCTCCGGCTATTATCTCCGTATACTGCGGATCTTACCTGAGCAAGGTTTTAGACGAAATCGAATCCAGAGTTACCGAACGCTTCACCGAACAAGATGAGGTAATCCTAAAACTCGATATCCATAAACAAATCCCTGAATTGTTGATGGATAATACGGATAGAAACCGTACCAGTCCGTTCGCCTTCACCGGTAACAAATTCGAGTTCAGAGCAGTTGGATCATCTGCTAACTGCGGTTCTCCAATGACAGTGCTCAACACGATCATGGCGCAAACTCTGAAAGAATTTAAATCTCAAGTGGATGCCCTGATCGAAAAAGGTGAGAAAAAAGAAATCGCAATCCTTCAAGTATTGAGAGATTATATCGCTGCTTCTCGCAATATTCGTTTTGAAGGTGATAACTACAGCGAAGAATGGGCAACTGAAGCGGAAAAAAGAGGTTTGAGTAACTTCAAAACCACTCCCGAAGCGCTGGAGGCTCTGACTACCGAAAAAGCAAAAACCGTATTCGTCAATAACGGAGTTTATACTGAACGCGAGTTAGAAGCAAGGCATGAAATCATGCTCGAAGACTATATCAAGAAAGTACAAATTGAAGCGCGCATCCTGGGATATATGGCAACCAACCATATCCTGCCTGCGGCCATCAATTACCAAAACGTACTGCTTCAAAACATAAAGGGCATCAAAGATATCGGTCTGGAGGAAGAAAATTACAGAGCTCAATTAAATCTCGTAAAGGTTTCCAGTCGACATATCCGTGAGATCAACGATGCAGTAGAAGCAATGATCGAAGCGAGAAAACGCGCCAACAAAGAAGAGGATGCGCATAAGAGAGCAGATATGTACTGTAAAGAGGTTAAAACCTTCTTTGACAAAATCCGCTATCATGCTGATAAACTCGAATTGATCGTGGACGACAAATTATGGCCACTGCCAAAGTACAGAGAATTACTGTTCCTGGGCTAGTCGAAAATCCCCATTAATAAAAATGGCCGATCAAATCATGATCGGCCATTTTTGTTTTAACTATTCTATTGTTGAGGAGACTTGACTCCCTACCAAACACCACTAGCGTGTCATTTTAGTAATTCTCTCTGTCTTCAACAATATTCCTTCCGGATTGTGTACATGTATGAGGTAGACACCATCGGAAAGGTCACCCATAAATATTGATTGTACGTGTTCCTTCCGCAGAATCACCCTTCCGTCGGCTCCGTGTACACTCACAGTAACAGGCTCCTTATACTCGATATAAACCATGTCGCGAACAGGGTTGGGATAGATTCGAATCGGAACGCGACCCGACAGATTATTGATACCTACTGTGTGCTCAAACACCTCAGATGTACCGGTACAACCATTGCCATCGGTTACGGTCACAGAGTAATTTCCGGGTTGATCCGGTGTGTAGCTCTGACTATTGGCCCCGGGAATCGGCGCACCATCCCTTCTCCACTGATACTGCGCATAACTTCCGGTGGTAAGCGTTGTACCATCAGAAATAATGTTCGGTGTTGGCATCGGGTGAACGGTTACCGAGATTGTTGTAGACATGGCACTACATCCGTTAGGATCAATTACCTCTACAGAGTAAACACCGCTCTCGTTGGCACTATAAGTAGAAGATGTGCCACCTCCACTAACCGCGTTACCATCTTTATACCACTGGTATTGGTAGCCTATTCCTGAACCCGCAATCAATCCTACACTTCCACCCTCACAGAAAGTAGTAGCTCCAGACGTCGTAATAGTAGCTGAAGGTACGGGCACTACTTGTAACTCAATAGAATCCGATACTGTACAACCATTATTCGGACCACCACTATTATCCTCTGCGGTCACATAATACTTAGTGGCCAAAATAGGTGCTACCGATATTGTTGATCCGGTTGCTCCACCGGGCTGCCAAGTATAGGCGTACCCGTTGTTCGATGATGTCGCAGTCAACTCCACTGTATCCCCGGCACATACGCTGGTAGTTGAAGCGGATACGCTGATCGCAGGAGGCGTAGACACATTAGCCACTACAGGCTCCCTCGGCCCAATACAACCGCTACCAACCTGCCAGTTATAGAAATAATAATAGTAATGAGGATATCCATTGAAATTGTGACCGGTCAGCGAAATATCAGGAGATGTATAAGGGAATTTTGACCCGTCTGTATTCCTATAAATACTGATCGCCGGTGCTCCCATCTTAATATAGTAATCTCCGGGCTGTAAAGGCTCATTGATCATAATGGTTTGTCCGGTCACCGTACTACCACCCGTTGTTACGGTAAATGGAGTTGTCGATAGTATCGCATCATTTGTTGCGTTGTGAATATTCAATACACCATTGGAACCAACTGCAGTTGAATTCGGGAAAATGTCTACCGATTTCAAGACAGTTGATTTGTGAACTGTAAAAAAGATGCGATAAGTTTCCAAATTGGTGAATGATCCGGCAGTACCAACCTCAGCCGGATTCTTCGGCCCAACCGTTGTTGCACCTCCGCTACCCAGCACTGCTGAAGCATAGTAAGTAGTGGTATTGCTGATTACAGGAGTTACGAAACTATTTCCTGTAGCTATCGGAGCATTGGCTGTCGGACTGTCGTACCAATTGATATTTGATCCTGGCGACGCCGTAGCGTTAAGCGTGACCGTACCCGCTCCACAACGAGCTCCACCCGCTGTAGATAGCAATTTTGGATCTATTACGATCGTCTTAACCGTATCCGAATAACAACCATTAACTCCCGAATTAATATACACACGATACCAAGCATCTGCGTTTCTGTTGGGATCTATATACGAAACGGTATCCGAGTTAGGCAGATCTGTGAAGCTGGTACCGTTTGTCGAACGTTGCCAGGTAATCATACCATCTCTATATCCGTTTCCGGGTCTCAACACCAACTGAGCATCTGCACCCATACAAATGGTATCACCAGACTGTACCGTAAATACCTCCGGCGAAACCGAAACAAGTGCCGTATCATTAGAATTGTTCACGTCAAATTGCGCAATGGTCCACACTTTCAAATCATTTGCACCTTGGGCGAAATTACCCACACCGATAATCACAGTATCCAGGTTTCCTACAGCGCTACCGGGAGTATCCAACAATCCGGAATAGATATAAGGCGTTTGCAATACACCATTCACCGACCAGTGAATTTCCATAGAAGGGATCTGCGATGTACCGGCATTCATCACCACTACTTCTACCTCATGTTGACCTTCACAGAATAATCCGGAAGGATTCAAGATGCGGTTCATACCCGCATTTACTCCTACCGGAACCGGTATTTCATAGGCGCCCGGTGTAGGAATCTGTGTACGAAGCGCTCCGGTAATATCATCCTTGACATAGAGCGACAAATCAACACCATTACCTTGTAAAGCTGAATTTGTCGGGAACAAATCGCCAGTACCAATATTGTTAAACTGAGGATCTACGAGCAAAGAACCAACCTCAAAGGTCGGGTGTGCGTTATGAAAATCAGTTTGAGTCGAATAAGCACTAGTCAGATAACCATAATAAACCGTACCACTCTGATTGGTATTGATATAAATATTATTGCGCTGAGCATCCGCAATGCTATTAACAGTGCTATAATAAAATCCATATTTGGTACCACCGTTACCCGCGGTAATGCTCACAATATTATTTTTCACATCCAAGCCCGGATTGGTTCCGGTAGCATAAATCCCATACAGTGCGCTGGTACCGCCAAAAACCTGGTTGTAAGCGACTGTATTATGATACACTCTATTCTCATCCGCTGCACTCACATAAATTCCATAACTAGCACCACCTTGATTAGGATTATAAACGATGTTATTCGAAATTATCGCCGGATCTGTAGCCGTAGCTTTACCAGTCAGTCGAATACCATTAAACGTACTAGTAGAAGACGAACCATTGGCGATCGGTGAATGTATCCTATTACGAGTGATTACAGTTCCCGGAGTCGTACCGGAAGTTACTATACCATAAAATACAGTTACTGCAGTCTTTGTGCTTCTTGTAACTTCGTTATCTGCAACATAGTTACCTGTTCCTCCGCCAATCAGTATTCCGTAGTAATAAAAGTTTTCAAACTTATTATTGACAATAATATTGCTATCATTATTACCTGCGGAAATATTCAAACCATAATAAGGACCTCCTGCTGTAGTAGGACCGAACAAATGGTTGTCGGCGATATAAATATGGGATCCATTATCACCTGAAGTAGTCGCGGTAGTAATCGAGTTAGAAAATACTATCCCCGTACTATTAGCTGAAGACGTGGAAGTAATACTAGACATATCGATCCGACAATTGGTCAGACTATCATATTTACTACCACCGGTAATATGCACCGCCCATCCTAATGTTCCCAGCGTCTTAAGTTCTAAATTATCGATACGCATATGCTCTATACCCGACAATGTAAGCAACTGTCTCTGCCCGGCAGTAGTCGTATTATTATACTGAACAACGTTGCCATTACCGTTAATTCGGATAGGACGGGTCGCATCCATACCCGGAATCGAAGAGAAGTTAATGATCTCATTATATGGACCTGAGTTCGGCACTACATCTATCGTTACCGGCCCACAGACACCATAAGTGTTGATCACAGTTGCAAGCTCGGTAAACGATTGGAAGTTGGTACCTGCCGTTGGTGCACCTGCATTCACCGTATAGGTTCCTGAAAGGGATGGCACCAATGTAATCTTAAATGTATCATTGGCATGATTCACGTCATTATTAATCACAGTCCATGCTACTAATTCATTAGGGCCGGGAGTAAAATTGACGCTGCCTAAAGAAACAGTATCTACATTCCCGGTGGCACTACCCGCAGTATCCAGCATGCCACTATACACCACGGGAACCTGTGTCGCCCCGTTAAATGTCCAATGAATCTCGATTCCGTTGAGCAATGTGCTACCGGCATTCATAATTGCCACACGCACATCCTGAGGTCCGGCACAAAATAAATTAGGCGGATCAATACGAGCAATTACACCAGCATCATTACCAGCTACAAAGGGCATTTCATACGCACCCGGAGTTGGCGCCGCAGATCTCGTATTCCCATCAATATCGTCCGGTACGATTGCAGACACATCTACACCACTACCTCGCAATGCAGAATTTGTAGGCATCAGATCCCCAGTTGCCACATTTGCTAAGATAGGATCGACACTCTGGGAAGCAACCTCTAACAAAGGATTAGATACCTGGAAATCAGCAATGGTCCCAAAATCAGAAGTATAATAGCCGTAATTCTGTGCCCCTGGTTGTGTCGAGCTGACATAGAAGTTATTCCGCTGCGCCTCATATACACTATTGGCAGCATTGTAATAAAATCCATACTTCGCACCTTCGCTACCTGCAGTAATAGCGACTATGTTATTCTTGATATCCAAGTTAACATTATCTCCTGTCGCGTAAATACCACCGTTTTGACCGGTGCCGCTGTATGCAAGATTAAATGCAACGGTGTTATGATACACTCTATTTTCTTGAGCAGCACTCAGATAAATACCATAAGTTGCACCACCCTGGTTGATATTATATACCAGGTTATTTGCTACGATAACCGGATCAGTTGCATCCCCGTTACCGGTCAGGCGAATTCCATGAAATGTACTAGTTGAACTAGATCCGATAGCTATAGGATTGTGCACTCGATTCCTAAGAATCTTGGTTCCCGGAATAGTCCCTGAAGTAGCTAATCCATAGCAAACTGTAACATTCGTCTTCGTTGTACGATGAATATCATTGTCTGCAATTAAATTGCCGGTACCACCTCCCAACAAAATTCCATAGTAATAGAAATTTTCCAGCTGGTTGTTGATAATAATGTTGCTATCATTACTACCTGAAGCAATATTAATTCCATGATAAGGCCCACCACTGCTTGTAGGTCCGAAAATATGATTGTCGGCAATGTAGCAGTGCGACCCATTATTACCCGCAGTTGTTACGGCTGTATATGAACTTGAAAAGCAGATACCGTTACCATTTGCAGAGGTTGTAGAGGTAAGGCTGGTCATATCGAATTTACAGTTGGTAATACTATCGTACTGACTGCCACCAGTTATCAAAGCACCCCAACCTACGGTACCCAGAGTTCTAAACTGCAGATTATCGATGCGCATATGATTGACTCCTGCCAATACCAGCATTTGTCGCTCACCTAATGTCGTAGTATTATTGAACTGAACGGTGTTGCCATTACCGTTGATACGGATCCAGTTCGTGGGACTTGTACCGGAAATTTGGTTAAACACGATTACCTCGTTATACGGTCCGGATCCCGCTACGACATCTACTGTCACCGGTCCGCAAACCCCAAAACTGTTTAGAGCATCTGCCAAATCTGTGAAATTGTTAAAGTTACTTCCTCCGGTAGGCATGGCAGCATTTACAGTAAAGTTACCAGACAATGCCGTACGAATGGTAACCTCCAGCGTATCATCGGAATTGAAAACATCTGCTTGTCCGTTTGGCAGAGAAGTCCATGCCTTTATGGTGTACGGACTGTTACCGAAGTTAATATTACCCAGTGTTATGGGAGCGGTGTTCCCCGCTACACTACCTGGAGTATCAATTGGAGTTGTGTAGTTAACCGCTGGTTGCATTGCTCCATTTACCGACCAATCGACTCGTACATTATTGATGATGTTGTTACCATTATTCTTTAATTCCACCTGTACCGGATGCGTACCTGCACAGAAATCTATAGGACCTAACAACTTACTAACCCCCGCATTATTAGCTACCGGAGGTACAATTTCCATCCCCATATTCTGAAGACTGGTATTCGTGGTACCTGTGACTGCGTTCAGATCACTGGTGTATAGCTTTCGCCCCGAGGCAGAAGTAGTATATGTACCGATACCGGTAGTATTATCGGAATTCACATAGGAGTCGAAGTAAATCTCGACGATTAATGTCTGACTTGGATCGTATGGGAACGCGGTATTTAATGGAACCGCAAACCAATCTCCCGGATTACCGGCTGGAACGGTATACGCAGCCTCCGACAAAACCGTTGTCAAACCTTGATAGAATGAATTTGAAGGGAAAGTCAGATCGGCTGTCTGACCCATTTTAATTACCAAATTAGTATAATCAGTATTGACCGAAATTCCGGTTGTACCGTACTGAAAATAGAGTGTTCGGATATTCCCTTGGAACACAGCAGGGGTGAACTCACCCGGATGATAAAGCATCTGAACTCTTTTGCTCGATCCCCCACCACCCCAGGCAAATGTGCTGTTGGTGGTTCCTCCGGCTCTAACGTGTTCCGGTACAATTTGAGCGTTCGCATCAATTAAACCCAGCAGCAGACCCAGACATAATGTGGTCAGCATCCTGAAGGATAGCCATAGCCGACTACGGCCGCGATCCTTCCGGCCAGCGCATAGTAGTGGCCTTTGCAGTTGTTGAATGGCATTCATAGAATTGTATTTATAGTAAGTAGAATTGGTTACTTATGTCGTCATCTCACAAGTATTACATCTCCAGTGTGTGTTTCCATCGTTCCATCAGGATATGAAATCCGAATGAGATAGTAATATGTATCCATTGGTTGGGGGAGACCATTCCAAGTGCCATCCCATTCCGGCAAGGCTCCATCTTCAGCTTTAAACACTTCCTTACCCCATCGATTGAGCACTCTGAACTCCACAACCTTTTGGAATTTCAGATTGGCAATTCTGAACACATCATTCTGTCCATCACCATTAGGAGTAAATGCATTCGGGATAAATAAATGACCCTTCAAGTCAACATGCACCGTTATTGTATCATACGCGAAGCAACCGTCGGAAATTCCGGTGAGAATATAAGTTTGACTTCGCTTCGGACTGGCCATAGGATCTGCGATATATGCATCGCTCAAACCGTGCGGGGGACTCCACATATACCGCTCAGCACCGGAACCAATAAGATGAAACTCATCGCCGTATTTTATTAAAGTATCCTCATTGAGAATCCTGACATCAGGCAAAGGGCGAACTTCTACCGGTATGTAAATGGTGTCTGTACAACCCAGATCATTGCTCACGACTGCAGTATAAATTACATCAGTAAGCGGGGAGGCTGTCGGTGTATCACACTGTCCGCAACTCAAACTGGAAGCCGGGTTGAAACCATCCTCATACCAAGCTGTTTTTGTACTATTACGAACTGTCAATGCCAGCTCAGTTCCATAACATAGGGAAGCATCCTCCGGAAACACCTCAAATGGCATAGGCACTTTGATCTCTAAAGTATCACTGATAGTACAACCATGTCTGCTCTTCGAAACCAACCAAACCTTCTTGGATTCTGACACGAATACTGAAGCAGATTGACCGAGAGAAGAGGGCTCGAACAAGCCATTTTCCCACTCATAACTAAACTCAGCTTCCGGAGCCTTATGATAACTAAATCTCACCTGCGGCAATTCATGTGTAGAAAACACTTGCTGCCCAGAATTCACACCGCATACCGACCCGTTGGATGAGAAGCTATATAAAGTACTCTGGTAGCTGTTATTGAAGTAATAAGTATAAGCAGCTGTTACTGTATCAGGATTAGAATAACATATATCAATTAACAGATTCTGCGTGGTATCCCAATTGTAGGGGATGGAAAAATCAAAATACACAAATCCGCCTGCTGCAGGTATTGTAACCGGAGCTGTAGAATAATACACAGGCACTGCACCTTCGATAAAGCCGGCCGCCTGACTCAATTCATTCTCCTGAGTACATTTAACTGAAATGGTAAGATTGTTATAAACTGCACCGGCACCAATCGATGAAATATTAAACGCCATACTACGCAGGGTACCGGAATACATGCCGGAGGCTCGCAAATCGGTTGCGCGGAATAGGTACTGGTGTCTGGAAGTTTTGTTGTAATCACCACTGAATGGCGTACTTCCCGGATTCGCCGCGCTTTGAATCGGGGCATTTTTTGGAACAATATCCAGCGTATCCGGAATAGTCGGAGGCAACTGTGCCGTAGCCCCACATGGGAGATTAGACAAAGGCTTAGGTCCATCTATACTCGCTTCCAGATTCACGTATCCCGGCTTACACAAAACGAAAGGACTCTCCGGTGTGATGGTTACAATATTGGTATCATTATCTACCCGTACCCGTATTCGGTCGGTATTATGGCATGTACCCGAATTAGATTTACCCACATAAACGGTCGTGACGTCTGGTCGCGCTATCGGATTGCTGCAACTGGTGCAACTGAGGCTACTAAGTGGCGCGCCACCCGGCTCTACTGTCCACTCAGCGGGAAGTCCGCCGGTTGATGAAAGATTAATCTCCTCTCCTCTACAAATCACAACCTCACGATAAGTAACCGATCCCGATTGAATATAAATCGGCAAAGTAAACGTTCTGGAAACGGCAATACCCGGTGGCTCGCAAGTTGAATCCTTCACAGTGATGGTCAGAATTTTTAAGCCGGTATCCGCACAACCCGGTACCCAGGAAAAACATCCTGTAACGAAATCTGTACCCTGACCAGTATAATCAACGATTGATCCCGGTGCAGAAACCATATGGTTATCTGTAACAATCAGTATTCTATTCGGGGAATCAGAGACAATATTATAGCAGAAACGCAAAGGCTGATTCGCAGCACCGTTTATTTGTCCACCGACCAGCTGACCACCCGTTACCGAAGTTGAAATGGGAACCAGGCTGGTAGGAGGATTTGAACAAGCGCGCACTTGTATCTGCACGTCCCTCATCACTGAACCGATCTTCACCCCGTTTCTGTAGTCACTCACCCGCACAGAAACTGTGTTAGTGCTTTGCAAAGCCGGGGTAAATGTCATTTCACCCGTAGTATTGCTAAAAATGAAAGTATTATTCGTACTAAAAGGTTCTGCCAAGCTAAATGCAGTACTCCGATAGGCAATATCCGTTGCACTATAAGTGGCGGCACAAGCAGTAGCCGCAGTTCGTGGACGGATGAACTCAAATACCAGAGAATCTCCGTTTGGATCTACCGCACCGTTATTGAAAGTATAGGGTGAATTGACACATACGTATGGAACAGGCTTTACTGAGAAATATGGAGATGAATTGTTTTGAACATCTAAATTGTTCAAAGTTGCTTCTATATACAGATTACCCGTACCTATATTAGTATTCAAATTTCGGTCACTGATGCTTACATAGAAAGTCCAGTAATCGCACCTTGCCGGGAGTGTCATAGTTCCGGAGTACCACCATTCCCGGTATCCGGGCAAATTTGATCCACTACCGGTGCATCGGGTCGGATAATCTGCACAACCCGGACTCACTTCTGACCCATTAGGAGTGCCATTCGGTAGTTGAGTCACCTTACTCAGGGTAATGGAACCTCGATGGGAGCCACATGAATTAAAATAACACAAAGACGCAGAGGTTGGTTCTGCAATTCCACTACAGTCTCTATAAAATTTAAAGTAGAAACGGTAAGTGGAATCAGACACCCACTCATAAGTAATTTCTCCACCTGCCGCATGTGTTGCCTCGGCTCGTGTTGGCCACTGCATGAGGAGAATTAATAAAACGAATCCTATCGAAAAGTAGTTTTTCATCATAAGCTCTTCTAAAAATTTCCGGCAAGGAAAGGGGGAATTCATTACCCTTGCACCTGTATCAAAACAAAGGTCATGTTAACATTTTTCTATAAGAAGATAGTTTACACTGAATTCCATTCTCAGGGTAAACACTTAGTTAATTTATGATAAAAAGAAATCTACCTGATATTATTTCCTAAATATCAGTCAATTGACGCCGAACATGGAATTCACCATTCCAGGATTGTTGATCTAAATACTTTTTTTCATCAACCGGCACCTCTGATTCAAAATGCCCTGCGTACAGCAAAGCTGATATTGGTATCAACCTCGATGTTGTCCATGGTGGGAAGAGAGTAAATAATTAGAACCCGGGCGTCTTTAACTCCTTGAATATGTATAACCTCTGCCAAGCCAGCCCCACCAATTTCCATCAAAAAACAATCACCCTTCGGGTGTGGATACATCTCTTATCCCGGATGCCAAAAAAAAGCCCCGAAACATTGTTTTGTCTCGGGGCGGGGTTAAGGGATTAGCCTATTAGCAAATTGTCCTAAGGAATTAATTTTTGATGATTTTGTGAACCATTTCTGTTCCTCCGTTCTCATCCAGCAGATGTAAGAAATAAGATCCAGTCGGCACCTTTTCCAGATCCACAATAATCTTGTCAGAATCACTAGTGAACCATTCCACTATTGATACAGTTCTACCTACTGCATCCATCAGACGAACATCAGCCATTCTATTGGTGATACCGCTTTGCTGAACGATCACGTAGCGCTCTGTAGGATTAGGATACAGTTTAACAGCAGACAATGACTCATTTTTATCGGCAATAATTTCCGGGAAACGCACGATTTTGGTCACTTCATTGGTTTTGACATCCTTGTATACAGATTTGCTACATTCAGCATCCGGCCAACGGATAACCATAGAATCAACCACCTTTGTAGTACCTACACCGAAATTCAACTTAAACGGTTGTTGTCCGGCATGCATACCGCGGCCTGCCATAACCTCCTTCATCTGCATTTTACCATCATAGTAAATAAACACGCGCGCGCCGATAGCACTAGAATTGATCCCGGCTTTAGGATCGGGATTCAAATCCACAGTTACATAGTTATTACCGGTAACGGTCTCTGCATTATTTCTCCATAGATCAAAGTATGTTCCGCTGGTACCCAGAATTACGAAATCTTCATCACCATCCAAATCGAAGTCAAACACTTCAATCCCCAAAGAATTTTTAAGTTGCGGAACCAGCAATCCCAGCGCGGTAGTAGCGTCTTTAAAGCTACCATCCGATTGCTGATGCCAGAAATAAGTGCGATCTGTTGCCGGCATATAAGTAGATTGAGTCATGATGATATCCTTACGGCCATCATTTTCAAAATCCACAAAAATGGCATCGTAATCACCTCGGTGGGAGGAAGCGGGCGGACTAACCGGCAAAAGTTTCTCGTCGATTTCAAATTCATAGTTGTGATCGGGACCTTTGTTGATGGCAACTGTTGACCTGAATTGCCCTTGGCCGTTGCCACCATGTACCACGGCCAAAAACATATCCATATTGCCGTCGTTATTCACATCTTCAGGATAGACTGCAAATGTGCATGAAGCCTGACGATCTCCGATTCGCTGCAAATCGTAGCCTACCGACTTACCAATACTGGAGAAGGTGCCATCGCCCTCATTTCTGAAAAGCTGACCGCCTGTACGACAGTAGGGGGCAGTGAATATATCCGGCAAACAGTCGTTATTCCAGTCGAAAGCCGCACTTCCATACATGGGTTCGGGATGATTATTGATACCACTTTGGATAGTAACGTCTTCAAATGTACCATCGCCATTGCCTTTCATTAATCTTGCATGATCCCAAACGTTGTTTGTATAGTCTTTAAACCATGTAGGGATAAAAATGTCCAGTTTACCATCCCTATTAAAGTCAAGTGTTGTAAACGCTCGGAAATTTATCAATCCCAGTTCAGTGATTCCATTGTTTGGTTTCAGCGTAAACTTTCCTGTTCCATCTCCCAAATAAACCCGTGCTCTATCATTTGGATTGGGATATGATTCAATTCTGTGGAAATAAATACCTGTCACAAGATCGAGGTTACCATCATTATTGAAATCGGCCATTGTAAATATATTGGCGTTCTGACCGGTATCGGAAGGTATCATATTAATCGCCGACTGCGCTGTCGCGTCAATAAACCAACGATCCTTTGGATTGGAGGAGTTGGGCTTCTGCACATTCAGGTACAACTTCAAGGGTTTACGCTCTGCATAGATCCCCTGGTTGGAATACATCAATAACAGATCGGGATATCCGTCATTATTGACATCCCCGACTGCTACGAAATGTACACTGGTGGAGTCAGTCAGTCCTGACTCGGCGGGCGGGATTCTTGTAAACCATCCGGGGGCTTGAGCTTTCGCATCATCAATGCTCATCAAACCGATTACCCCAATCATTGAGGCCAATATTTCCTTTCCTATTTTCATTGGATATCGCAATTCGTGCAATAGGTTCAAAAAACCGGGGAACATTAGCAATTGTGCCATAATATTCCCCGGTGGTGATTTCTGCCTTTTATTATTATAAGTTATAAATGGCCTTTAATTTAATTCAATTAATTTAATTTTTCAAAACTCTTCCTGTATAAAGTACTGAACCGTCTTCTGCCATAATTCGAATCATATAAACTCCGGTTGGATAATGACTCAAATCCAATTGACTGGACGCTACGAAACGGTTCAGGACTCGTCCGTCAGAACCATAAATTTCGGCGTCTACGGCAACCGGTGCATTGATATAAATGATACCTGTAGTTGGATTAGGATAAATCTGAACTGCACGGCCGGCTTTCAGGTCTGCAACAGAGGCTTTTCCTACATCAGTCAAGTTCATTACTGGTGAAGTACCCTCACACCCGTTTGCATCTACTACAACAACGTTATAACCGCCGTTGCTACCCGGTTGGAAGGTAGAATCTGTCCCCCCCGGAATTGCTTGTCCGGCCTGATACCATTGATAGCTGGCGTACCCGGGAGTAGCATGCAATATGATTCCGTCCCAGGTGATGTTTACCACTGGAAGTGGATGTACCGTTACGTTCACTACGTTGGTTGTACTCTCGCAAGATGCAACCCCGTTGCGACCTACGATCACTTGGTAATCCCCTGTTTGATCAATTTCCAGGAAATCGGCGCTTGCTTGAGCGATATCAGCTGCGTCCTTCTGCCATCTAAAGTTCAAGTCAGTATCATTTGTATTCACAGTCAAAGTCAAGATACCGCCGTCACAGAATGCAGTATCAGCCTGATCCAACGAAACAACCGGTCTGTCGTAAACCGTCACATCTACCTCCTGAGTTTCGTCTATACAACCAGTGGCCGGATCTGTCACTACAGCCTTATAACTACCGGTTGTCTTTGCTGCATAATTCTGTCCGGAACCAACTGTAGCCCCTGAGCCGTTTCTCCAAGAATAATTATAACCTATTCCGCTGGCGTTTAATACAACACTATCACCGTTACAAACCTCAGTGATACCACCAACTGCAGTAGCCTGACTTACCGGTAATGGATTAACAACCACCTGACGAGTAGCCGAATTCTTACAACCTGTGGCTGTATTAGTACCTTCTACTGTATAAGCGGTAGTAGTTGTCGGACTCACCGTTGCGGCAGCTCCTGTACCTCCAGACGGAGACCAGCTATAAGTATTGGCGCCACTAGCCGTCAGCTGAATGCTTTCCCCAACACAGATAGTTGCTGTAGCAGGAGAAATATTGATTGTAGGCAGGGGATTCACATTCACCACTCTGCTCACTGAGGTGGAACAGCCATTTGTTGTTCCGGTTACGGTATAGGTAGTAGTGGTAGCAGGAGATACCGAAGTAGCGGCGGCGTTGCCACCATGCGCCCAGGCATAAGAAGCAGCTCCGCTGGCAGTTAATGTTGCACTTGCACCGGCACAAATAGTTGAACTTGCCGGAGAAATGCTAACCACCGGAAGGGGTACAACAACAATATCTACATCTCTGGAAGAAATACTACTGTCCGTACCTGCAACTGCCCAGACACGGAGTGTACCGTTGGTTGAATTTGCCTGGAAACTAAGCTGATTCGACGGAGTTGTAGTAGAAGCAGTATAGGTTACATTCGATCCGGTGTAAAACCAATGATATGCAGTGGCACCGGACACCGCAGGGATTGTGTAGGTTACATTTTTCTGATCTACGCAAACATTTCTTGGTGCGACAGTATAATTACCAGGCTGTGGAAGACCTCCCGGAACTACTGTAACTTGATGACAGTAAATTCTAGAGCCACCGCCGAAAGTATTCACGGCTGCGGTTAAGTTATACGTACCAGGTGTATTGTAAGTATACGTAAAGGAATTATCACCTGGAACTTTGTGAACCGGAGAATAATTATTAAAAGTCACAGGCAAGCGCATTGAATAAAGTCCGTTGTTGGATGCACCACCCATTATAGCATACATGGAATCTTTAAATACGTAAGCAAAAAAACCACTGTTATCATTTGCAGCAGGCAGACCACCAGAACCCGGAGTGCCCACAGTTTCTGCAGCGGGTACACTCGTGATATCACCTTTAAAATCCAAACGATAAATCGTCCCGCGCCCGTTTATAAATCCATAAATTTCTTTACCGCAATGAGCAGGGATGATCTGCAACCCCCAGTGGTTGGATCCTGGCAAACCACCTAATCCAACAATGGCTGAAGGATTAGATGAGGGATCAGCACCGAAGTCAAAACGCCATAATTCGTTCCCGGCAGTACCATTTGCATCAGTGGTAGAACAGAATAGAAACCATTTACCTTCTACTTGGACCACATCCAATGCTGAGTTGCGGGAGACTTGAGACCCAACTCCGGTGCCGGCGGTAACAACATTTGGCAACATATCAAACTTGGGATTCTTATTAGTTATATCCTTCCCAAAATTAACCCGGATAATGCCGTCAGGCCATCTGCTACCAATGAAAAGAATAAATTCACCCTTTTCGGTACGAATGAATTTTGACTGTGCCACCTGAGCATTAGCCTTAATGCCGGCACCACCGGCATAGTCTGTGGTCGTAGGTACAACAATCGGCTCAGCTTTACTTGGTGTGTTAGCCAAAGAAGTACCAAAATCAAGGCGGTATATTCTAAAAAGATTATTAGCATCAGTGACTGTGGTACCGGTATTGTAACCAGTCCGAAACCAGAACAAATGCCATTCCTTGGTGTCCGGGTTGTACACCATAGTATGAACTAATTCCCCATTTCCGGAACCACCATGACTGGTTCTGCTGGATGGCAGACCCAGGGTAGTCAAATTGAATGCAGTTACCTGGTTTGAGGTAGACGTGTTGTTGGGAGTTGGATCGCCTCCCAATTCTAAGCGATATAAAGTACCATCAGTAGACGGAGTTACACCTCTGCTAACTGCAAAGGCATACCATTTCCCATTATCATTCCACATACTTGGATAATCCGGGACTGTAATTGATTGATTTGCTCCCAATTTGCCACCGGTCACAGTAGTGGCGGTCACGTTTGGTTCGTGATTCATTCCGTTGGGTGCCCAGGTATAATTGTTGAGGATCGGCGCGTTGCTGATCGTCCATGTAGCGCTTTGGCCTGCCGTCACCGTCGTGGGCCCTGAAATCTGCGCTCTGGACACGCTAGCGAGCGCCACTAACGAGAATAAACTAATAGCAATCCTTTTCATAGAGTCGTATTCTTTTGGGGTGAAACATTTAAATTATAGCTTGGTTGTGATGAAAACTTTATTTTATTGATTTATCGCATTAAGTGAAATGAACCACTTTGGGTAAACTGCTTACATTCCCACCCAAAATGCAAGAGGTACATGTAGGTACCCAATTGCGCGGGTTCACCGTTGACGACACCGTCCCAACCACTGAATTTATCATTCGTAAAAAATACCTTCTGTCCCCATCTGTTGAAGATGCTGAATTCGAAGAATTCGATTCTGTTCAGGTTACCCCTTACTCGGAATATATCATTTAATCCATCATTATTAGGTGTGAACGCATTCGGCAACATTAAATCACAATACACGTCCATGACCACGACCGTATCCTCTGTAGAACCGCATTTATTTACAGCTGATACAATATAAGTACCTCCATATCTGACCACCAATTTTTCACCGACGGATCCGTCAGACCATATCAGAGAATCAGCATTCAAGGCTCTTGGAATTAAAACCAATGGTGTCTCCTCGCAAACCACTGTATCCGGCCCGAGAGCGACAGTGGGTTTCGGATAGTAAGTCAAAGTAACAGTATCCCCTCCTACGCACTGATTCTCGGTAATCACATGAACCCCATATACTCCGGGAGATGTTACTGAAATGCTGGAACCATTCTCTCCTGTAGTCCAGAAATAAGTACTGTTGACCCCGTAAGTGCCATCCAATACGATAGTCTCTTCAGGACAAATATCCCTGTCACCACCCAAATCGATCTCAGGTTTGGGCATCGCAATAATATCAATTGTATCATTGACAATACATCCACTCATGTTGAGTGCCAGCACATAAGTACCGGTTTTGTTTACATCTATGTATGCAGAAGTTGCACCGGTGTTCCAGGCATAAGCCGCACCCGGCAATTCCAGACCTATTTGAAGAGGAAACTGTTCGCAAATCACAGTGTCGTCACCCAAAAATACCAGAGGATCTTCCACTGCGTTGATATAAATTGAATCACGATGGACACAAGAACCCAAACTCAGTTCCAGCCAATGTATACCTCCTCGGGTAGCATCCATCTCCAAGGTGGATAAACCATTACTCCAAACATAATGGGTACCGGAGGGCGCTACTCCGTAATTGCGGAGTGTGATGGGCAGCGCACTCGCACATAATAATGTATCATTACCCAGATCAGCGATCGGCTGCGGATGTACATTAATAGTTACAGGGTCAGAGCTGACCGGACAAAACCCATCCGGTGTGGTTACCGTCACCGTATAATTGCCCGATTTGGAAGCGTAATATTGTTGGTTTTTTGCACCGATCGAGCTCCCGTTTAAAAACCATTCATAATTTACCGGGATATCAGCATTTGCGAACAAGCGCAAGCTATCTCCATCGCAAATATCGTGAGTACCCAAAGGTGACACTACCACCTTAGGTGTCTGACGTACTTTGATCGCCGTATCCGTATATGCACTTACACCATAGGTATTGCGTGCCCGGACACTCAGGATACCGTCAGTAGCACCTGCTGTAAATATCAGTTCATTTCGTGCGGCGTTAGTGGTTGGCGAAAACAACACACCACTACCCGAATAACTCCACTCCCAGGTTAAAACTCCCGGCACTGAATCGATCTGATACACTATCGTATCAACCTTACAAACATCCGCCGGTGCAACGGTATATACCGGAGGAGAGGGAAAACCGACGACAGTAACAGTATGACAAAACTGTGCTGAGGCAAATCCCTGTAGGTTGACAGTTAGCGTAATATCATAAGTGCCGGGAGCGGTAAATGTGTGTGTAAAACTGTTATCAGGTGGATATTTTTGAACCGGGTCAGAACCGAAATCGTACATCAAATTGGTGAGAAAAAACTTCCTCCATGAATGACCACTAGTTATGGCATACAGACTATCCTTGTAAACAAAAGTCGCGAACCCACTCGGATCCCAAGGGGTTTGCGGACCAACAGCAGGCCATCCATTGGCGCCTCGTGTACCAACATTACCTGTTACCACGGGTGTAGACTCCAAATCACCATTAAAATTAAATCGCTCAATATAACCTTGAGAGTGCTGTGCATAACCAATAAACTCTTTGCCGCAAAGTCCCGGAATGATACGCATTGCCCAGTGGTGAGAGCCTAAAGCAGGAACCCCCAAACCTGTCAACCGAGTCGGCGTATTTGTCAGACTATTCCCAAAATCATGACGCCACATTTTAGAGCCAAGATTTCCGGCAGCGTCGGTAGTGGAGGAATACAGATACCAGTTACCACCCTGATACGCCAATTCAATAGCAGAAGAGCGAATCATGCCGGTAGAACCTGCACCCACCCCATGCGTCGGCGCAGTAGGTAACATATCGCATGCCGGACTCACATTTTGCAGATCGGCACCAAATATCAAGCGTGCAGGCTGAGCCCAGCGATTTCCGACGAACATCACGTATTGACCCCGATCGCGTACTATTTTTGCATCAGCCGCCTGAAACTCAAATCTGCCACTGGCGGCAGGTGGAATATTTATTGCTGTCGAAGTAGTCGGATTATTTGCAAGCGTATTACCGAAATCTACTCTTACGATAATCGGCGGAGATCCTCCCATATTACTACCGGTACGAATCAGGAAACAAGACCATTCCCCTCTCGCGCTATCATAAGCCATGGCATGTGTACAGTCTGCACCCCGTCCCAAATTAAAGTTCCCTAAGTTGGTCGGACTCCCGTTATTTGGGGGCGTGCCGGTAGTAGGGTCCGTGCCCAGATCGATCCGCCAAAGATTTTGCTGACCCGGATATTGCGCAGCAGTAATACCACCGGAAAGAAAGAATATGTAATAGTGACCGTTCGACGGATCATGCCATACACTGGGATAATCCGCACATTCAAATGCGCCAATTGCAATCTCCCGAGCAGTGAGGAGAGCTGGTAATGGCTGACTGGTAGGGGTGGAAATATTCCAGGTATAAGAAGTCGTGCCCGATAAACCAGAAGTCCATGTGGTCGGCGTTCCGACTACCGCAGTGGTTGGCCCAATGACCTGCGCCGGCAAGGTTAGCGAAATCAAACAAAAAATGCAGAATGAAAGAACATACCTTAAAAAACCGATCGCCGATAATTCGGAAAAACGCTCAGTGCAGTTACGATAATTAGTTCCAACGCCGGTAACAATTTGGATAGGGGTAAATTTTGTGCTCATAAGCAAGTAAATCCTTTACTCTATGTGTGTACAAAACAGTTCTAGTCTGTTGAAATCACCGACTTATACAAACTTAACTCTTACATACCCACATAAATACAGGCATGCGATTAATTGCTTTAATTGGGGTGAATACAGTAATTTTCGTACGAAATCCGGCCAATTGAGGGTGAGTTTGACGCCGATTGCGGGTGAAAATTGCGTTTCTTTAGGAGTGAACAAATGAAAAACCTCCCGTTAATTTCCAGGAGGTTAGTATTATCGGTAAAAACGAAAAGTATTACTTAAGGTTCGATGCTGTGGTAAAATGTTGCAAAAAATCCTTTCTCGCATTACGTGACACCGGTATTTCTTGCTTGTTCGACATCACAATATACCCGCCGGAATCATAACGTGTGACGTGGATGAGATTGACTATATAAGATTGGTGAACAGGATAGAACACCTCAGTATTCAGTAATTTCTTAAAAGATCCGATATTATACGGACTCAGCAAAGTTGCTGTAGTGGTAATAACCTTGGTGTATTTATTACATGATTCCAGATAAAGCACATCCGACATTAACACATAGTCAATACCCCGATTATTGGGAATACCCAACTTCAGTTGCTGTGGCGACACCCCCGGCTTGTTAGATACGTGCTGCCGCTTTACCAAAATCCGCTCAATCGCCTTATCTACAACCCCTGCCAAATCCTTTTCCTCGACCGGCTTTAACAAGTAACCCGTCGCGTAATACTTAAAAGCATCCAGCGCATACTCCGCATGAGCAGTAATGAATATTACCTCAAAACTGATATCCGGCAGCAAATTCAGCATATCGATCCCCGATTTTCCGGGCAGCGATATGTCCATAAAACATAGATCCGGCGGACTAGTCCGCAGGGCGTTCAAAGCATTTTTCCAAGAATTGAACTTTCCTGAAATCTCAATATTATCATATAAATCGGTGATATAGGTAGCGATTAGTTCAACAGCACTTGGCTCATCGTCAACAATATAACACCGCAATCTGCCCGCTCCAATCATTTTATATACAACTTTACTATCGTGCCCGTCAATGGCTCTTGCTTATCAATGTATTCTATTCTAATGCCGCCCTGTTCGTAGCGATTCAAAATGGATATCAGATCGCCCACCAATGCGGCCCCATAAGACTCTGTTTTCAGACTACTCCTACGCTTAATCTCAGCAGCCGCTTTACGACCAATCCCATCATCTTCAATTATACATAATATTTCTTTATTTTCCATGTTACAGCAAAAAGTAATTTCTAAACTCCCCGGATTTTCTTTATGAAATAACCCGTGGTTGATAGCATTCTCTACGATCGGCTGCAATAGAAGCGATGGTATTTTTCGTTCCCTCAAATCGCCTTCAGGATCCTCAACTTGAATTTTATACGAAAATCCTCCTCCAAACCGTGCTTGTTGCAATTCGATATAATTGCTCAGATTATCTATCTCTTCACCAACGGTTATATACCGATTCCGAGAGGACTTGATATAAGCCCTAAGCAGCTTTGAAAATTTAGAAACATTGTAAAACGCCTCCTTATTGTTGCCCTGCTTAATCATTAGCAAGATTGCATTCAGACTATTGTAGATAAAGTGCGGATTGATCTGTGCATAGATCGATTTCAATTCGATCTCCATGCGCAAATTCTTCCTAAAATTCTCCCGCTTCATATACCATTTGGTCACCCATATTATCAACAAAGAAAACAAAGCCAAAAGCGCCACCCCGGCCACGATCATCAAACGTTCCACCCAAACTGATTGATACCAGGCCGGCATGATATATAGATAAATACGCGCACTATGAACATTTGCATTGTCCCGAACTTGCACATCCAAAGTATAAGTCCGATCAGGCTTCAACCGTGGCAAAACAATATCATTGGAAACTGATTTTTGCCATTTTAATCCGGTCTCCAGCAGATGATATTCAAACCGTGGTATGCCATTGGCGGCTGGATTAATCAAATCAAATCCCAGATTCAGCGCATCCGACTGCAAATTCAGTGTATCCCCGGGGTTTACCTGCAAGACTCCGCTTTGATGATAGGCTACCAGGCGCGTGTTATTACTAATGAATACATTGCTTCCATCCGGAAAAGGAATGGGGGATTTAAAAATGCCATTGTTAGTAAACAGATACACAGAGGTGTCCGCAGCAATTAAATCTGTCACCGCACTATAAAACTGATCGCGCCACTGTTCCAATATAGCCGGCTTCGATAATTTGCCAGGCCCCTCAATTACATAACAAGCAATTCCAAATCTCCCGGCAAGGATAAGTAAGCTATCCTTCAAACTGATCATTCCCCGATCCAAATTCATGTGCCGATTGACCAAACTTACGATTCCCGTACGCCGATCTACCATATAGACATTACCCATCCTACGAACGAATATGTTCTGGTGCTTTTCATCAAATACTACTTGTTCTATACCATTTAAGAATGGGTTTCGAAGTTTTTGCACCGAAGGGTAAATATGATCGGTACTATGAGTAACCAAACGAATAGCCTCCTTGCTTCCATAAGCCCAAATCACACGCGTAACAGGATCAAAGAGGAGCCGCCTATAGTCCGACCCATCCCCGATATATTCCTCCTTCTGCATCAGCAAATGTGCCATTCCGCTCTCCAAATCCAATCGCACCAAACCATACTCTCTAGAAATCAAATACAACTCTGTAGTGTCTTTCAACAAAATATCATCGCATCTGAAAAGGCCATCGTTGGTAACATGATCAGTACGGTTGCGGATAACAATATCTTTAACCCCAAATAATCGCTCCAGATTTCCCGTCGGGTTATGTAGAACATACACCCCGTCCATCAAGACCACTACCAGTGAATAATCCTCCTTAAACGGAAGCACTTTAATTGCTTTGTTATCGAATTCACTTACCGACTTACGATTCACTAATTCAGATTTCACATCGAGTGACACTAACTGCTTCCGGGGATCATTCCACCAGTAATGATTGCCATTGCTGCCCACCCCAATACTATTATGCTCCGCAAGATCAATTCTTATCGGATTCAATGGATTCTGCCCTGAAGACGGGATTAAAACTCCCGTACCCATGCCCCCCATACATTGCCCCCAAACATCATTTTCAGCTATCCATGAAATGGATACAGGCGGAAAAGATTTCGTCTCTGCATCCCAGGAATCAGTTAATCCAAGCGTATCATCGAATTGATAAAAAACACCATCTGCCAAGACATATAAAACCGATGTAGAACCGGGGATGATCTTAATATTCTGAGCTGATTTATTCAGCATAATCCGACTCAGATCCTTATTCTTTAAATGATACACCAGCAATTCCGGATCTCCGGGCAAATACAAAATCAGACGGTCATTAAACAAGTAATGGAAATGTGGTTGCTTGGGCAATTTGACTCTTCTGGTATTAACGCTACCGGGTATAAAATCAATTTCCAAAATGGAATAGTAATGTTGGACCTGATCCATCGTCAATACTGTCATATTCATACCCATAGGAACCCTCTGCCGATAGATAGGAATGCCAACTATGTCGGGCCGATAAGTAAAGAAGGTATCGTTCTTTTCGAACAACACCAGACTGGATCCGGTAACCAGGCCGACCCCCTCCCGATAATTGCTGATGGTGAGCGGAATCGGAAGAATGCGAACGGTGGAGTCTAATATAGTAGCAGAGTGGTACTGGTCATTCGCTATATAACCCAGTGACTGCGAAAAGTTTAATAACCATAACCTCTGTCTTTCATCCTCAAAAATCTCCCAAATATCAGGGGTAGGTAGTCCATCAGTTGTATTAAAAACACGAACATTATAACCATTATATCTAACCACCCCGTCCGGTGTAGCAATCCATAGATAGCCATTTCTATCTGTTAGAATCCCGTAAATATGGTTGGAGGGCAAACCTTCACCGACCGTTAAGTTGTAATACCGCGGAGCTGCATCTGCCGCCAATGCCCATAATAACAATAACAGTAAGTAATTAAATATTTGAAATGGTCGCACCATCAAATGGTTTTATATCCTCCAGTGAAAGATATAAAATCTGATCAAAAGAAAAATATTTTCCTCAGTTATCCTCTATCCTCCGGTACTAAAATTTATAACTTCATCCTATTGCTTTTCAATTATTCTAACCTTCGACAGGATTAATTAACTTTGTTCCTCAATTTATTGTAGCCCATGAAACGTTCGGTTACCATTTCCGGAGCAGGTCTGGTAGGTTCCCTGCTTGCAGTTTTACTTCGTCAACGCGGACATGAAGTTGATGTATATGAACGCCGACCCGATATGCGCAAAGAAGCCATCGGTGCCGGTCGATCCATCAACATGGCCATCAGCACCAGAGGTTGGCGAGGACTGGAAATTGCCGGATTAAGAGAAAAAATTGAAGAGATTGCCATTCCCATGTACGGCAGATATCTACATCAAGCCGATGGGTCCACCGCTTTCCAACAATATGGGAAAAACAAAGAAGCCATCTATTCGATCTCTCGTGGAGAACTGAACAAGCAGTTAATGACCGCTGCGGAAGCACAGGGCGCTACCATCCATTTTAATCATCGCTGTAATAAGGTAGATGTGGCCGCTAACAGACTGCATTTACAAGATGAATCAGGTAATGAATTTACCGTGGAGGCCGACTTGCTATTTGGAGCCGATGGTGCGTTTTCAGCACTGCGCAACAGCTATGTCCATATGGATCGTGTCAATGCAAAACAATTCTATATCGGCCATGGGTATAAAGAACTCCGAATTCCGCCAGCCCCGAACGGGGGATGGCTAATAGAGAAGAATGCACTCCATATCTGGCCACGACGCAACTTCATGTTGATCGCTTTGCCCAATACAGACGGTAGCTTCACCTGCACTTTATTTTTCCCATTCGAAGGAGATCCTTCATTTGAATCCCTGAATTCAGAAGAGAAAGTAGCTGCATTTTTTAAAGAACACTTCCCGGATGCATATCAGCTGATGCCGACGCTCACCGAGGATTTCTTTAATAATCCAACATCTTCTCTAATTACAACCCATATAGAACCTTGGTATTTCCAGGATAAAAGTGCACTTATCGGGGATGCCGCACATGCTATTGTACCTTTCTACGGACAAGGAATGAATGCCGGCTTCGAGGACTGTACAGTTCTTAGCGGATTAATAGACAAGAATGGCGAAGATTGGGGAACGATCTTCAAAGAATACAATCAGAAAAGAAAAGCTAACGGAGACGCAGTGGCCGAATTGGCATTACTCAACTTTATCGAAATGCGCGATAAAGTTGCCGACCCCCAATTCCTCAGCAGAAAGAAAATTGAACAAGAATTAGGACGCCGCTATCCGGAGAAATTCACCTCCATCTATGAGATGGTATCCTTTTCACATACACCTTACAGCACCGCCATCCGGAGCATCCGGGCACAAGACGAACTCCTGGAAAAAATCATGGCTGCCGGTGACTTCTTTGATTTGATTAACAACCAGAAATTTCAACTTGAATTAGATAATTGGGTTTCTAATTACCATCAATTTGTGCGGGAACTGGATCAGGGAGATTTATCATGATTGAAAAAAGATGGACCATAAAAGCTGCCGATGAGGAACTACTTCGGTCGTTATCGAACGACTTGCCGACTGTAAACCCGATCATTCATCGGCTATTGGCGTTGAGAGGTATTTCTAATTATCATTCTGCAAAAGATTTTTTCAGACCCGACCTGAGTCAATTACACGATCCGTTTTTGATGAAGGACATGGCAAAGGCGGTCGACAGAATTACAGAGGCGGTCAATAAAAAAGAACGGATTTTAATCTATGGCGACTACGACGTAGATGGCACTACCGCAGTCGCGGTCGTTTACTCCTTCCTGAAGGAAAACAGCCCCGGAGAACTTTCTTTTTATATCCCTCATCGGTATAGAGAAGGCTACGGTTTGTCGAAACAAGGAATCGAATTTGCTCAGCAAAACGGATTTAAGTTAATCATCACTTTAGACTGTGGCATTAAATCAGTAGATCTGATCAACGACGCACAGTCGGCAGGCATCGACGTTATTGTCTGCGATCACCATACTCCAGATAAAACCCTTCCCAACGCATTGGCAATCCTTAATCCTAAACAAAGTGATTGCGACTATCCCTATGCAGAACTCAGCGGTTGCGGTATCGGATATAAACTTATTTCCGCACTTGCAACAAAATGGGATCTCCCCATCGAATCAGTACATCAATACCTGGATCTGGTAGCGACAAGCATCGCAGCAGATATCGTGCCTATGACGGGGGAGAATAGGATTATGGCTTTTTATGGACTAAAACGAGTCAATGAACAGCCATCATTGCCCATTGTAACCCTGAGAAAGATAGCCAATATTCAACGTCCGATGAATATCACGGACCTGGTATTTGTTATCGGACCAAGGGTAAATGCCGCGGGCAGAATGGACGATGCGCGTAAAGCAGTTGACTTCTTTATTGAAACGGATCCGGTTAAAAGCGAAGAATTAGCCCAAGCCTTACACGCGGATAATTTTGAGAGAAAAGAAATCGACAAATCAATTACAGAAGAGGCGCTGAATTTGATTCGTTCTGACGAAATCCTACAACAACGAAAAACTACCGTACTCTACCAACCCCATTGGCACAAAGGAGTTGTCGGTATCGTTGCCTCTAGATTGATCGATCACTTCTATCGCCCTACCATTGTCCTTACTTCATCCAACGGGAAGGTGAGTGGATCGGCAAGATCAATAAGTGGCTTCAATATCTACGAAGCAATCCACGAATGCAGAGATCTCCTGGATAATTATGGCGGACACTTTTATGCCGCCGGAATGACTATGAGCGAACAGGTGGTAAACGCATTTGTTGAGAAGTTTGAACAAGTAGTGACCGAACGAATCACAACAGAAATGCTGACTCCAGAAATCCTGATCGACGCAGAAATACAACTCTCAGATATCAAGCCCAAATTCTTTGGTATTCTGAATCAATTCGAGCCGTTTGGACCCGAAAATTTAAAACCGGTTTTCTTAACCAGGAATGTCAGCGATTTTAATGGTTATTCCAGGACAGTAAAAGAATCACATCTCAAAGTAGTGATCACTCAGTCGGACGGAACTGTTGTCAGTGGAATCGGGTTCGGAATGAGTGGAAAATACTCGATAGTTTCGTCAGGGCGGCCTTTTGATATTGTATATACAATCGATGAAAACGAGTACAACGGTCAAATTTCCTTGCAAATAAAAGTTATCGATATCAGACCTTCAGATTTCAAATCCAATAATTTCGATTACAAATCAGAAAGCCATAATATCCTGACTTCTTTCTAAACCGAAACTTAACTATTCAAATTGTCACTGCTGCAACGATCGCAGCATCGATTGCTGCGCATCGATAATGGATTTTAGCTTCTCCATCTCGACAGTTTGAGCGTCCACTATTTGCTGCAATTCCTGGATTGCTTTCACTAAGGGAACAACAAA
This sequence comes from uncultured Chitinophagaceae bacterium, assembly GCA_964636205.1. Taxonomy (GTDB): domain Bacteria; phylum Bacteroidota; class Bacteroidia; order Chitinophagales; family Chitinophagaceae; genus JBEBVQ01. Next base: position 33,756 of record CAZWPF010000014.1, read on the forward strand.
CTGACTGTATGACAAGGTATAGTAATCTTGTGGATCAGAAGGTGTATGAATACCGTCAAAATCGAAATTTAAATCCTTACAAACCTGCGCTACCTCTTGAGCCAAAAAACCCGTTCGAGATTCGGCTTTATCTAGCGGTATCTGATGTGCATTCTCTCCAGATCTATGGGATTCCAACTTTTGATTATTAAACTTAAAACTCACCGGTCGCAATCGATTTATAAATGCGAGTCCGGGAATATCCTCTCGCACATCCTCCTTGAAACGAGCATCCGATGGATTTGACCAGGCTACCTGCCCCTCGATATGTGTGATCGCCGAGTTCCCAATTCGTATACTATTACTTGCATTCACCACAGCGCCATTTCCCAATGCCATAGCATTCTGCAGATCGGGGTGAGCAACATCGGCTTGAAACCCGATCACCGTATTATAATTTCCTAAGACATTATTCCGCATAGTTTGCGAACCGATCGCCACATTACCGTTACCCTCTGTGTTCCCGGTCATCGACAAATTGCCTATCGACAAATTCTGACCCGCTGTTGTAATATTCGTAAGCGCACCATAACCTAATGCGGTGTTCTCCTCCGCTACCATTCCGACAAGCATATTATCAATCTTGAATCTCAAAGGCACGCCACCAGTTAAGCCGATAAACGCGTTAGTGTCGACAATCCTATTCCCGGTTACCAACCAACAACTCTGTTCCCCTGCCAATCGCTCCCATCGACCATTGTTACGTACATATAATCCGGAATGCATACTGCCTGATGTCATATCATTCAAATAAACGATCATTCCATTGGGAGACAAATCGAGCGGACTGATCGCTGTGTCTTCCACCCTTGGTAGCAAAACCCCCTGATTGTTACTTTCAACCTGTAAAATGGCTGAGGGATGAATATCGGTGGGGTTGTCTCCAATCTTAAATTGCGATAAAACAGTAAGGGGGAAAAGTAAATAAAACAATACCGGCAAGATCCTCAAAAGGAACATTAAAATCTTTATGCCTGAAGTATTTGCTTTATGCAATCTGCGCTTAGTAAACGTTTCTGAAATCAATTCCTCTCCTTTCATAATTAGATAAAATTTAGCCGCTGTTTAGTTGAGCTTAACAATCTTAAACACCATGGGCACCTCCTCATGTTCATACCAAACCGACAAAAAATAGGCCCCGGTTGCCAAGTTGCGAATATCAAATTGCGTAAGCATCTGCTCAACACTGTTACGCATTATCATCCTGCCACCTGCATCAAAAAGAACAGAGGCTATTACTTTTTCCGGATCAACTACATATAATGTAAACACTCCCTCGTTTGGATTGGGAAATACCCTGGCTTCTCTTTGAGAAATCCACAATCTTTGCTCCGAATATTTGGACTCCCCATTGAGGCATATTAGCTCGATCCGATAATATAACGGCAAAGAAGCCGCTTCGCTCTGATCCACCCAACTGTAGTGTCTCTTACTTTGAGTCGGCACCTCCGCCAGTTTCGTCCATTGCTCCGACCCTGATATCCGTCTTTCGATTTTAAATGCCAGCACTTCATCTTCCAGATCAACACCCCAATTAAGCTTGACACCCCAAAATGGGTCTAATTGGATATTGAAATAGGTGAAATCTACGTGACAGTCAGATATCGGTATCATAACTTGTTTCGATAACAAAAGACCACCTCGTTCATTAAGCCGGAACGACCTATGATTGACCCCCGCATTGACGATGGGAGTAGCAGAGGTTATCCATCCCGGTTCTGCAGGGATTCCAACGAAACCCGAATCCCAACCATGCGGTGTCATACGACTGATATAACTACTTGCTCTGTGCTTTTGAAACGTTACCCCCTCATCGTTCAAATCGTGTTGCAAAAACAAATCAAGGTTAAGATCCTCGTCTTCTCCTAACAACCTCCATGTCGTTCCGGTGGTATATTCATCTAACGAAATCCCGGAGTCCCCTTCTTGCCATACCCCATCTTTCGCCCCCATACTGATCCATGCCGGCTGATCCGCTTGATTCCTTATAGCAGCCGGCGTATACTTGTCTCGTCTGGTACCAATGGGGTAGCTCGTTGTATCACCGGGTATTACCCTTCTGGTAAGCGAACCGCTATTCGAGCCATTGTCGGCGATGATATACGAGTTTTGGTTATATCCTTTGATCTTGCCGGGATCTGTATTAGTTCCGATTCGCAAATCGTATTCATGCAACCATATCTTTCCATTGACAAATTCCAGTTGATTGCTAATCCAGCAACCGGCACGCGTCAGATTTAATCCTTTAGGATTATCCAGCGACAAAGAAGGTAGGGCCGGTCCGGTGCCATGGATTGTTCGACCACCATTTAACCATTGTGAGCTTGTCTCTCCTGAAAACGGATTTGGTTGCTTGAATGCAATCACCGCTGTTTTGTTCGAATCGGAATTGGGTTGCGCATGTTCGATGATTACTGACTGTGCACTGTTGTTCCAGTTGCGACCGAAGAACAATAGATCTGCACCGACTTCCATAGTCAGACTACCATCCAGAACTAAGTCGCCATAAATGCTCCATCGCTTTTTAGCTCCTTGATACACTGTAGTATTAGGCGCAACATATACGGCTGCTGTTTGTGCAGAAGCCGTATATGTCAGCCCGTTCAAAATCGATATTACTAAAATTACACGCACTACAGAGATCAAGTTGTTTTGACAAGATCAGTGTCCTTCGTTGATAGTATGCACCGACTGAAACACTGAATCTAAGAGAGTTAAACAATGTACCAGCTTACATCCTATCGATTATCAGCCAGGTTCCGGAAGCTCCGGTGGATTGGAGTTTTAGAGAGGTTCCTTGGTTGTACAGATGCATTTCGGCCGAACCGTTACCCTCGATATTGCCCCTTATTCTAACCGGTCCTGAAAAATCTGTTGCAGACATTTTCTTTATCACATATACGCGCCCTTCATTGCCAGCATTGGGAGCGGGAAGGTTTGCTTCTATATTATTAGCGGTAATTACTATGGTATGATCCTTATCTGAGATATTATAATTGACAGAAACAGTATTTACCTTCATCGCCATACTCCCTTGTACTTCAAGTGTAGCTTTTGCCGCTGTACCGCTCGCTCCTACGAGTAGTGATTTCTCGGCCGTAACGGAATCGACAAATGATTTATGACCTGCAAACTTCTGTGTGGTGGTAGACACACCTCCCGGATTTGTCTCGCTGGCAGCATGTAACACCAATGTATCCTTATCCACGCCATTAGCCGAATTCCTCAGTTCCATTCCGGCACTATTCCCCGTTGAATCGAAATCGCCGATTGTCCATCCTTTAAATACATCTAGATCGATCGACCTGCGGGTAACTACTCCGGTGGCGGTATCGATAACCAAGACTTCATTAAACAGAGATTGCCCTGCGACATTCGGCATAATTAATTCACCCTCGATGGTGGCTTGGTTATGGATCCTTGCGCCTTCTGCAAATAATGTATCGTTAATTCTCAGCACACTATCCATACGCACGGCTCCGGTTACCGAAAGTCTGCCATTGATAGCCACCGAATCCACGGTGAATCTTACTAATCCATCGGAGGTGAGTAAGATCCGTTCGGTATTGTTGGTAATAATCCGCATATCGGAAGCATTGAGTGTACCCAGCGTATCCGGAGTGCCGGGCTGAATGGTATTACCCGATCGGCTCCATAGGTTCAGGTTTTGATTCTCAGAGGTAGTAATCTTTGACCATTTGCCATCTTGGCGTAAATACACCCCGCTGGAATCGTCGTTCCCCTTATCGTAATAAACCATCATTCCATCCGGGATATTACTGCCGAATACTGCATCGATTTGCCAGTCGGTAAGTCTGGGCATTAAAAATCCCTGATTGGTGCTGTTGAGTTCTAGAATTGCCGAAGGTGTGATTTGGGTTGGATTATCACCAATTTTTACCTGTGCAGATGCAGGCAAGATGATCAAACTGATCAATGCAAGGAATACGGAGGCGCGAAATAATAAAGTCCATTGCCAGAGATTCAGGTTTAAAGTTCTCGTTTTCATAAACAGATGAATGATTTTTTAGTTTACAAATCGCTATTAACGAGATCAAACTAAAATAGAAGGGCCGTAAGAATCAATTAACAAGCGGTTAACAAATTCTGGCATCTGCTCATGTAGGAACAGGGAAAATATTACAGAGAAGCGGGTTTCCGACGAATCCAGAAAGTGGAAAAAATGGAGAATTTAAACGAAATGAAAATTTTAATTTTGATAAAAATCAAAAAATCAGCTTAAAATACTTTAATATTTTTCTAAATCAATTAAATTGAAACTGTAATTGAATATTTTATATATACTATAAATAACTACTTCGACTTTGACAGTTTACTTCTGATTCTGCTTAAGGTTTCCACCGTCATTCCGAGGTAGGAAGCGATATACTTTAGCGGTATACGATTTATCAAATCACCTTTTTGGGATACGAAATAAGTGTATTTCGATTCAGCCCTTGGCATGCGTGCGATAATAGCTCGTTCTTCTGCATCTTGATAATACAGCTCCAACAGTTTCCGTCCCACAATATTCGTTTCGGGGAATCGCTCATACATCCTTTGCACATCCTCATAATTTGCCCTGATTAGATCGGCATCCTCAATCACCTCGATATACTCCTGTACCGGCTCCCGGTTGAAATACCCACGGATAGATGTGACCATGGCTCCTTCTGCGCAA
>CAZWPF010000015.1:0-36238 GCA_964636205.1 uncultured Chitinophagaceae bacterium
CTTCTCGATACTATTTTGGTTGTTGAGTACCGCTGCCATGTACTCGGCAGGATAGTGAGCCTTGAGATAAGCAGTTTGATAAGCCACGAAGGCATAACAAGTAGAGTGCGACTTGTTGAACGCATATTGTGCAAACGCCTCCCAGTCACTCCAGATTTTTTCCAGTTTATCAGCAGGATGACCATTTTTGGTAGCCCCTTCCAAAAACTGGTTTTTCATCTTGTCCAGAACCGATTTCTGCTTCTTACCCATCGCCTTACGGAGGATATCTGCATCCCCTTTCGAGAAGCCCGCAAGCTTTTGGGAGAGCAACATCACCTGTTCCTGATACACGGTAATACCGTAGGTATCGGCCAGATATTCTTCCATTTCAGGGAGATCGTAAGTGATCGGTTCTTCCCCGTGCTTCCGTTTGATAAAGTTGGGAATGTACTCGAGCGGACCCGGTCGGTATAGGGCGTTCATGGCAATCAGATCGGCGAACTTATCCGGTTTGAGTTCGCGCAGATATTTTTGCATGCCCGGACTTTCAAACTGGAAGGTACCGTTGGTATCACCCCTCTGATAAATTTCATAAGTTTTGGCATCATCTAGCGGAATGCTATCGATATCAATTTCGATATCATAATTCTTCTTGATCAGACTCAACGCATCCTTTATAATAGTCAGCGTTTTCAGTCCGAGGAAGTCCATCTTAATTACCCCGGCATTTTCAATGATCGACCCTTCATACTGCGTCACCAACAATTCCACATCCTTGGTCCGGGCGACGGGGATCAATTCCGTAAGATCTTTAGGTGCGATGATAATACCTGCAGCGTGAATCCCCACCCCTCTCACCGAGCCTTCCAATTTTTCGGCTTCTCTCAATACCTTAGAAGGCAGGGTATGTTCGCTGTTGTACATCGCGCGGATGGACTCGATATTCACCAATTCCTCCGGTCCCAGCTTCTCCTTTTCCTCCAGACTGCCGCTACCCTTGAGTGGCGCATGTAATACCCTCTTGAGAGAAATCCCAGGCTTTTCAGGTACTAGCTTTGCCAGTGCATTCGATTCCGGCAATGGCAAATCCAATACTCGCGCGACGTCCTTAATAGACATTTTCGCGGCCATGGTGCCATAGGTAATAATATGTGCAACTTGGTTTTTACCATATTTATCCACCACATAATCGATCACCTTCTGTCTTCCCACATCGTCGAAGTCGGTATCGATATCCGGCATACTAGCGCGTTCGGGATTCAAGAAACGCTCAAACAGGAGATTGTATTTAATCGGATCGATATTCGTGATACCGATACAATAGGCGACGGCAGAACCGGCGGCAGAACCACGGCCCGGTCCCACAAATACACCTAAATCCCTTCCGGCTCGAATAAAGTCGGAAACGATAAGGAAGTAACCGGCAAATCCCATCGTTTTGATGGTAAACAATTCAAATCTTAAACGCTCCTCAATATCGGGTGTAATATCCTGATAACGTGCCTTGGCCCCTTCCCAGGTAAGGTGTTCCAGATAAGCATCCTGGTCATCATTAAAAGCGGGAGGCACCTTGAAGTGTGGCAACAATATATCCCGCTCCAATTTGAGGGGCTTGATTTTATCGACTATCGCATTGGTGTTGTCAATTGCTTCCGGAAGGTCGCTAAACAACTGCGACATCTCCCTGGTATTCTTAAAGTAAAATTGGTCGTTATAAAAAGCAAAACGCCGATCCTTCGCCATCACATCATCGTCGGAAAAATCCTTCATGCTGGGCGTACTCTGCTTTTCGTTGGTATTAATACACAACAAAATATCGTGTGCGTTATAGTCCGACTGGTCCACGTAGTGCGAGTCGTTAGACGCGATGACGGGCACATTATATTTTCGGGCAAATTTTACCAACACCTCATTCACCTTAATCTGCTCCGGGATATCATGCCTTTGAAACTCCACATAAAAATCCTCGCCAAACAAGTCGAGCCACCACTTAAACTCAATTTCTGCTTCAGCTTCCCCTTTTCGAAGAATGGTCTTAGGCACGGCTGCACCCAGGCAACAGGTGGTAGCGATTAATCCCTCATGGTATTTTAAAATCAATTCTTTGTCGATCCGCGGGTACTTGCCGTACAAACCTTCGATATAGCCCAAAGAACATAACTTGGTCAGATTCTTATAACCGATTTCATCCTTGGCCAGCAGTAACTGATGGTACCGCATGTCTTTTTCATCGCGTGAAAACTGGCGCTTATGTCTGTTTTCTACCAGATAGAACTCACAACCTACTACCGGCTTTACCACGGGCTCTAAGATATCCTTTCCATTCTCAGATTTACCCACCACTTTAGTATTCTTCCATGCTTCGGCCACAAACTGAAACACCCCGAACATATTACCATGATCAGTAATGGCCACTGCGGGCATCTGATCTTCCATTGCCTTGGAATACAACCGAGGAATAGATGAGGCTCCATCGAGCAGGGAGTACTGGGTATGATTGTGTAAATGCGAAAATTTCATGGAGATACTAAACTATAATTCAACAAAATAGCGAGATTCAGCCGCCGGGAGGAGCTCCTATGCATACCGAATTCCGCTAATTGACGAAACCGTCAATAGCAACTAACAAAATAACGAAAAACCTCTCGGGCAAAAATGCTTATTAATCCACATCCTCATAAAACGACTCGTTCAATTCATTTATATATTGCAATAAATCTCGTCTGCCCAGTCGTTTTATGGATGAAGTGACGAAGCTGCGCGGAATAAATTCCCATTCCTGCTTCATTTGATCGATAAACAATTTTACATTTCGGGCCACTTCTCTTTGAGTAGTCTTATCGGCTTTTGTGAAAATGATATTGAACGGCACCTGCCATTCACCGAGTTGTTGCAGAAAATCCAGATCAATTCTCTGAGGTTCGTGTCGACCGTCGATCAAAACAAAGACCGTCATTAAATTAGGACGTTGCTGCATATATCCGGCAATCATCTTTTGCCAGGCAACTCTTTGCGATTTGGACACCTTGGCATAACCATACCCGGGCAAATCCACCAAATACCAGAAATCCGATTTTTCGGAACTACCTGCTAGTCCGCTTTCAACCAGAAAATGGTTGATTAACTGCGTTTTGCCGGGCGTTGCCGAAGTCTTCGCCAACTTGGTCTGATTGGTGAGCATATTGATCAAAGTCGACTTACCAACGTTTGACCGACCTATAAAAGCATATTCGGGCTTATCCGGCTTTGGGCACCCTTCAACTTTCACACTACTTATCAAATATTTGGCTGAGCGTATTTCCATTGGTCTTAGAACTGTATTTTTGCATCAGATGCGCACTAAAGAAAATGATTATCAGGGAAACCAGGTTTTACCTGATACGAGTTCAAAATTAAGCAAGAAAGAGCAGGTCGCCGAAATGTTTAACGACATCTCCGGAAAATACGACTTTCTGAACCATTTTTTTTCCATGGGGATCGATCGGAATTGGCGTAAAAAGGCCATTGCTTCGCTTGCCTCTATTAAGCCCCAAAGGATTCTCGATGTAGCCACCGGCACGGGCGACCTGGCTATTGCTGCAGCCAAATTGGAACCCAAACAAATAATCGGGGTCGACATCGCAGTACAAATGCTAGAAGAGGGCAAAAAAAAGATCGAACGCCTACACCTTTCTTCAACAATCAGCTTACAGCCGGGAGATAGTGAAGCACTGCCCTTCCCGGATAATAGCTTTGATGCGGTGACCTGTGCATACGGTATCCGGAATTTTGAAAATCTGGAAAAAGGGCTCTCAGAAATGTGTAGAGTAATGGCGAGTGGTGGCAGACTGGCTATCCTTGAATTTTCACGACCTCGAAAATTCCCGATAAAGCAATTTTACTATTTCTATTTCAAATATATCCTTCCCTTTTTCGGAAGAATTGTCTCCAAACACAAAACGGCTTATAGTTATTTGCCTGAAAGTGTGATGGTGTTCCCTGAGGGAAAAGCCCTTTGTCAGAAGCTTGTCGATGCGGGATTTTCAAACCCTAAAGCAAGACCTTTGGCGTTTGGCATAACCACGCTATATACAGCTGAGAAAGAATAAAAATCGAAACAAAAAAAGGAGACGAGCAAGAGCCTGTCTCCCAGTCTTCATGGTGATAAGTGTAGCACTTTGTTTGGAGACCCGGCCACAGGAAGGTCTGGTGAAATCTCTACGAGTAATTTTGTTGTAATGATAAGAAATCCAAATTCTCCGAATCAAAGATAGTATTTCTTGTTTACACAAATGTTAAAATTTTGAACTAATACCAAAATTGTTTAAAAAGGAACATACTGTATCTTCGTGCTCACACGTTTCATTGTTATTTGTCAATTAGTTTTCATGCGCCCGATCGCAATCTTTGTATTCTCGTTACTGTTTATCATATCTCAATCACGAACGGTCCATGCTCAGTCAGCCATCATGAACATGCCGGAACATGATCAGAAAGCCTATTATTTTGGGATCACCTTTGCAATGAATATCTCCCAATACCGGATTCGCTATACCGATGCTTTTGCACACACCGATACTTTTATGCAGGTGCAGTCGAACCGGAGTCCGGGCTTCAATCTCGGCTTGATGGGCAATCTGAGGCTGAGCAATTTTATTGATATCCGAACTACCCCGTCTATCGCCTTTGCCGAGAAAAAAATGCGGTTCAACCATCCTAATACCGACAGTATTGTCAATCGTTCCATTGAATCGATTTACCTGCATTTACCGCTTCAATTCAAGTTCAAGAGTGATCGGATCGGAAACTTCAGGTTTTATGGCATTGCCGGTGGAAAACTAGATTTTGACATGGCTTCAAATGCCCGTTCGCGGAGAGCTGATGAATTCTTAAAAGTTAAACCGCTTGACCTCGGATTGGAGCTGGGTGTAGGATTTGAGTTCTATTACCCCAACTTCATTTTCGCTCCGGAAATTAAGTTGAGTCAGGGCCTGATGAATCAACTACACAGGGATCCCAATTTGCAGCTCACTAATGCAATCGATCAGATCAATACGAGAATGATCGTGATCAGCATTCATCTGCAAGGTTAAGTGGAAGAGGTAGTTCGTCTTTAACGGATTCCTAACAGGAATTCCTTTAATTTGCCGCTCGGTATACCCGTATCACAGTCGGTTTAAAATACCGCTGTATTCGGTTGATATTTGACAAGATAATGATTACAATAATATCCGGCACCAATAGAAAAGATAGCATGACCCTCAAAGTGGCCAAGCTATACCACCAATTCTTTCTGGAACACACTCCGGATGTACAACTGGTGTCGCTAGAAGGACTCGCGGTATGGGAGAGAACTGAAGATTTGATAGCACTGGAAAAACAGATCCTGATACCCTCTGAAAAGTTTGTTTTCATCATGCCGGAATACAATGGGAGCTTCCCGGGAATTCTAAAATTACTGATGGATAACAGCGATATCCGACAATGCTGGTGGTACAAAAAAGCAATGCTCGCCGGTGTTGCAGACGGTAGAGCGGGCAATCTCAGAGGTCTGGATCATATGACCAATATCCTGAACTACTTGCGCATGCAGGTTTATTTCAACAAAGTACCCATATCACGCATTTTTGAAGAAATTGATGGAGAAGGACAGTTGAAAAGAGGGGACACGGAACAGACTATCCGCCGGCAGATAGAAGGTTTTTTAGAATTTTAACGTAAAGGAAATGGGGATTAGGCTTCTGATCATACTGGCAATAATGACTCTTGCCGAATACTACAGTTTTATAGTCATCCGATCGGCAGTCCGCAAATTTCCGAGAGCTTGGAGAGCGGGCACTATAGCGTTCTATGTATTTATTTCTTGCTTCATTTGGGTGGGGTTACTGAGTTTTCGGCAAATCGACTGGACCGTGCTCCCGCTTTTTGTTCGGAATCTATACATCGCTTTCACCATGGGCTTTGTAGTCGGGAAATTAGTAATACTAATTTTTGTCGCCATCGATGATATCCGAAGAAGTATTGCATGGTTGCTACATTTAGTTCGCAAAAAGCCAACTGAGCCCGAAGAGATTCCAAAATCCAACGGAATTCCGCGCTCGATCTTTTTATCGCGTATTGCTTTGTTAGCAGGCGGATTGATGCTGAGTGCGTTTATGTACGGAACCAAAAACCGATATAATTATAAGGTTTTCAGGCATCGAATAAAAATCGACGGACTACCGGAAGCATTTCGCGGACTGAAAATTGTACAATTATCTGACATACATTCGGGCAGTCTGGATAATGCCCGGGCAGTGGAACGCGGTATAATGTTGGCCTTGGAGCAAAAACCTGATCTGATCCTGGTAACAGGAGATTTAGTCAACCATCGCACCGAGGAAGCAGAGCCATTTAAACATATTTATTCCAAGCTTCGAGCACCTCTGGGTGTCTACTCTATTTTAGGAAATCACGATTACGGCGATTACAGTAATTGGGAAAGCGAAGAAGCCAAGGCTGAAAATATGCAATATATGATCCGCCTGCAAAAGGAAATGGGGTGGCGACTACTACTGAATGAGCATGTTGTTTTAGAAAAGGACGGACAGTCGCTGGCGATAATCGGTGTCGAGAACTGGGGTGCTCATGCCGGCTTCCCTAAATATGGAAAATTGGATAAGGCAATTGAAGGTTTAGAGGAAAAGAATGTTCCGGTGCAGATACTTCTGAGTCACGATCCCTCCCATTGGGACGCAGAAGTTTTACAAAAACACCCTGAAATTCAGCTAACCCTGAGCGGTCATACCCACGGAATGCAATTTGGCGTAGAAACTCCGGCTTTTCAATGGAGTCCCGCTAAATATGTCTACCGAAACTGGGCAGGATTGTATGAAGAACACAAGCAATACCTCTATGTGAACCGGGGATTCGGATATATCGGATATCCGGGCAGACTGGGAATTCTGCCTGAAATAACGGTATTAGAACTGGTCTGATCTCTATCAGACTTTTGGGGGTTCGTATTGCAGATTCCAGGATAATGGATATAAAAAACGGGATATCAGTCGATATCCCGTTTTTTTTTGAAAAGCATTTCAATATGAATTGCAGGTTCTCAGACTAACCCTTTCCGGCCAATTCCCGGATTTTATCAAACAATTCATGCTCCGCACCCTCTTCATATCCTGAGTGCATATACACAACTTTACCGTTTTGATCTATGATCATGGTAAAAGGAACAGTCTGGAAATTGAGAGACCGCTTCAGGTCAGAATTGGGATCAATATAAAATGGAAAATCCCAACCCTGAGATTTTGCATAACTACGAACCAAACCCTCTGCTCTGGATTCATCGATGGAAACAGTAATAAAATTAAAATCAGCTTCCTGTTTTACCTCGGCCATTTGGTCCCGGATATTACGGATCTCCTTTTTACAAGGAACGCACCAGGTAGCCCAAAAACTTACCAAAGTTACCTTACCGTGCTCGTACACGGAATTAAAAGCCACGCTTTTACCCGAACTAAGATCTTTTATCTGAGTATCAGGCAATTCGGTCGACTGCGCCTGAGCGAAAACAGAAGTAAATAGAAGGCCGGCTAAAACGGCTGTAATCTTTCTCATGTTAGAGGATTTTATTCATAAATAATTAGGCCAAAACCTTGCCAAATCATGTTAAAGGTTCTAAATTCGGAAAATTTTTTAAACTTCCTACTATTTAATGAAAAATAGGGCGCTACTGCTGTTCATTTCATTAACGGCAAGCTTCGGATCCTTCGCACAAGGAACACTTTCAGGTGACCTCATGACGAATGTTAATTTCTTTCAAAGAGATTCTGCAATCAATGCTGCAAATAACCCACTATACGACAACTTCCTGAGCGGAGGTGAAACCTGGCTTAGCTTGCGCTACAATTATAAAGGCTTTACCGCAACCATGCGTGCAGATGCTTTGCATAATTCCAATCTGTACAATCCAACACAAGCATTGAGTGGTTTTGGAATTGGAGCATGGAGTATAAGCAAGGATTTTAAAGATCTGACCATTACCGGTGGTTATATCTACGACCAAATCGGAAGTGGTATTCTTTTTAGAGCTTATGAGGACCGGGGTCTGCTAATCGATAACGCCTTAGCCGGTCTCCACCTGAGATATAAGCTTACCGATAACATTCGCCTCAAAGCCTTTAGCGGTCAGCACAAAAATATCTTTGACCGCTACAACCCCATTGTAAAAGGCATCAACGCTGAAGGTAGCTTTAGTCTGGGCGATCAGGTGCACATTGCCCCGGGGATAGGCGCCCTCAATCGTACCCTCGATCAGGGCTCAATGGATGCGGTAGTTGCAACCATCAACAACCAGGAGATAACTTCCCGTTTTGTACCAAAATACAATATGTACGCATATACCCTCTACAATACCCTGATGGCAGGTGATTTCTCTTGGTATATCGAAGGGGCGTATAAGACCAATGAAGCAATTCTGATCGATCAGACTTTGGAAAATCAAGAGGGGAATGTAATATATACCACTCTGGGCTATGCGCGGAAAGGACTTGCAATCAATTTATCCGGGAAGAGAACTGACAATTTTGTAATGAGGACCTCACCTAACGAGGTATTGCTTAGAGGTATGATGAACTGGCAACCAATCGTGGCTCGTCTCCGTCCTCAACGGCTTATGGCCAGGTACACCCCGGCTTCTCAAGACATTTCAGAATTGGCATTGGGTGGTGATATTTTGGTTACTCCTAATGATGACATAAGTGTGGTTCTAAACTATACTCATATTAACACCATCGAAGACGTAAAGCTATACAGAGAGGCATACATCGAAGCGGAATACCGTGGATTCAAAGACTGGATTTTACACGGCGGCGTTCAGGTACTGGAATACAACCAAAGAGTATATCAAGTAAACCCCGCCAGAGGCATGGTGGAAGCGATTACTCCATTTATGGAACTGACTTACCGCATTGATCGTAAAAAGTCGCTGAGAACGCAGTGGGAGTACATGGAGACTCAACAAGACTTCGGCAGCTGGCTGTTTGGACTGGTAGAGTTTAATATCGCACCTCGCTGGTCATTCGCCGTATCGGATATGTACAATTTCAAACCGAATACCGCAGTGGCCCCCAAACCGGAACACTATTACAACTTTTTCATCGCTCATACGAAAGGACCACATCGAATTACGGGAGCTTACGTACGGCAGGTTGAAGGTATCAATTGTACCGGTGGTGTATGCCGGTATGAACCCGCTTTCAGTGGGATCAAATTTAGCCTCACCTCCTCTTTTTGACCCATCCCGGAATTTGGGTTAGTTTGTAGGGAGCAAGACTCCAAAGTGTTATGATACAAACAGATTTCCTCGTTATTGGCTCTGGCATTGCCGGACTTACATTCGCTGTGAAAACAGCGAGGCAATATCCCGACAAAACCATAACCATTCTAACCAAAGTCAATACCGATGAAACCAATACCAAATACGCTCAGGGCGGTATTGCTGTAGTCAACGACAGCGAAAAGGACAGTTTCGATAAACATATTTCAGACACGCTCACCGCCGGGGATGGACTGTGTGACGAAAAAATCGTTGAGTTGGTTATTAAGGAAGGTCCCGACAGAGTAAACGAAATCATCGAATGGGGTACTCGATTCGATAAAAATAATGAGGGTGAATTTTTAAGAGGTAAAGAGGGGGGGCATTCTGAATACCGAATTCTCCACCATAAGGATATCACCGGTTTCGAGATCGAAAGAGCGCTGGTTGCAGAAGCCCAAAAATATCCGAATATTCAAATACACAACCATTGGTTTGTAGTGGATATCATCACCCAGCACCATCTGGGTTTTCTAGTTACTAAATCCACACCGGATATCGTTTGCTATGGAGTCTACGCACTGAATTTGAACACCGGATTTATCGAGAAAATCTTAGCTCATGTTACGCTGATGGCTTCGGGCGGTGCGGGTCAGGTTTACCGTACTACTACCAATCCTGTAATAGCAACAGGTGATGGCATCGCTATGGTGTACCGGGCCAAGGGGCGTATCGAGAATATGGAGTTTATTCAGTTCCACCCTACCGCACTATACGAACCTGGAGTCGCACCCGCGTTTCTAATCACTGAAGCCGTACGTGGCGATGGAGGCATTCTTAGAAATAAAGAAGGAGTTGCCTTCATGGAAAAATACGATCCCAGAGCAGACCTTGCTCCTCGGGATATTGTGGCAAGAGCCATCGATAGCGAAATGAAACGCGGTGGTACTGATCACGTGTATCTGGATTGCAGACATATGGATCCTGAAAAGTTCATCAGTCATTTTCCCAATATCTACAATAAATGTCTGGATATCGGTATCGATATCACTCAAGATATGATTCCGGTTACTCCGGCCGCCCATTATTGTTGCGGTGGTATCAAAGTGGATGCTTACGGACAGTCTTCCATCCGTAATTTATTTGCTTGCGGCGAATGTAGCAGCACAGGTTTACATGGGGCTAATCGGCTCGCGTCTAATTCTCTTCTGGAGGCTTTGGTGTTTGCGCATCGATGCGCTGAAAAAGCGGGAACCATCGTAGCGAGTCAAAAAACCTTACCTGAGATTCCCGATTGGAATGCATCCGGAACTACGGAACCGCAAGAAATGATTTTGATCACTCAGAGTCTGAAGGAGCTGCAATTGGTAATGAGCGATTACGTAGGTATTGTTCGGAATAATGTACGCTTGGAACGTGCCATGAAGCGGTTGGACTTGTTGTTTTCAGAAACAGAGGCCTTGTACAGGACCACCACCCTTTCACCTCAATTGTGTGAATTGCGCAATTTGATTACTATAGGCTATTTGATAGTTAAAAGTGCGCAGTTCAGAAAGGAAAGCAGGGGTTTGCATTACAATACTGATTATCCCGAACCCAGTAATATGCGGCAGAACATTGTGTTGTGATGCACGCCAGCTGTAGGGACGCACAGCATCCCTACAACCTTATCTTTCCCCTATTTGCTGACGCCACATCGCGTAATACAGTCCCTTTTCCTCCAACAGATCCCGGTGGGTACCGGTTTCAATGATATTGCCCTTCTCCAAAACATATATCCGATCTGCATGCATGATGGTTGACAGTCGGTGCGCAATCATAATGGTAATATGGGTTCTTTGTGCGGTAATTTCTCGTACAGTGCGGGATATTTCTTCCTCTGTCAGAGAATCCAAAGCAGAGGTCGCCTCGTCAAATATCATCAACCTCGGCTGGCGTAACAAAGCCCTGGCAATAGACAAACGCTGACGCTCACCGCCTGATAATTTCAATCCCCCCTCGCCTATCATGGTATCAATTCCATTTTCTGCACGCGCCAATAAATTCTGACAGGCAGCCTTCTGCAACACCTCATTGATATCCTCGTCTGTAGCTTGCGGATTTACAAATAAGAGATTTTCACGGATAGTACCCGAAAACAACTGTGTATCCTGAGTAACCAGTCCGATCTGACTCCTCAAACTGTCAAAATCAATCTCCACTCCGTCATATTCATTGTAAAAGATCTTCCCCGCTTTGGGCTGATACAATCCCACCAGCAGTTTAACCAGTGTAGTTTTTCCCGAACCCGAAGGACCGACAAAAGCAACAGTATCACCCTGACGCGCATCGAATGATATTTCCTCCAAAGCCGGACGAGCTGCAGAACGATGCTGAAAACTTACTTTATCAAACCTTACTCTTGCAATTTCATTGATTAGCTGCGGATTTGCCGCCATTCGCTCAACCGGACGTTGCAGTAGATCCTGCATATTCCCTAAAGAGGCTTGTGCTTCCCGATAACTCAGAATGACATTTCCCAATTCTTGCAGCGGACCAAAAATAAAGAAGGAGTAAAACTGCATGGTCATCATTTGCCCTAATGTAAGCTTGTCTTTGAAGATGAAATACAACAAAACAAACATGATCACCTGGCGGAGGAAATTGACAAATGTCCCCTGTACAAAGCTCACTGAGCGGATGCTTCTGACCTTCCGCAATTCTAACCCAAGAATCTTAATGGTCGTAGTGTTCAAACGCTCAATTTCCTGATGGGTCAGACCGAGACTTTTTACCAATTCGATATTACGGAGCGATTCAGTGGTAGAACCCGCCAATGCGTTAGTTTCACCAATGATGCGCTTTTGTATCGATTTTATCTTTCTGCTCAAAATTCCCGTAAGCCAACCCAGAAGCACTGCACCGGCAAAATAGATCAATACCAGCCAGGAACTTAAGCTAAATGCGTAAATCATCACAAATACAATACCTACTAAGGTGGTAAAAAGGACGTTTACGAAGTTCATAATAAACTTCTCACAATCGCTTCTCACCTTTTGAAGAATGGATAAGGTTTCCCCACTCCGCTGGTCTTCAAAATCCTGATACGGCAAACGAAGCGCGTGTTGCAATCCGTCAGTATAAAGACTGGCGCCAAACTTTTGAATGATGACATTGGTTGTATAATCCTGGAAAGCCTTCGCAATTCTGGAAACCATTGCTGTACCAATCAAAAGTAGAAGGCCGGTCATGATTCCGGTTACATACTCTGATCCCAATCCATTTTCCCTAAATTCCGCTGCTCTTGAAGCGTAGGGATCGATAAGGTAATGCCCTAGTATGTAGGGATCAAACAAGGCAAAGACCTGATTGACGGTGGCGAATAAGAGGGCAAGTGCAATTAGCGATTTATACCGGCTAAGGTATTTGAGTAATAATTTCATCTAAAAAAGCGGTAAGAAAAATGGTTGTGCTGAATGAAAAACTATTTTCGCCTTAAGCGAACGATCCCACATAACGCCATTGGCATTATGTGGGATATTTATTGTAGCTACGCTGAAATCGGCAACAGCGTTTATGTATTGAATGATTGACAGAAGATTGGCTTTATAAAACGGGGGTTGACTATTTCAATTCAGCCAATGCCTCTTGGTATCGCCGGCTAACCTCATTCCAATTGATCAGATTCCAAATAGCCGACAAATAATCAGCGCGTTTATTTTGATATTTTAGATAGTAGGCATGTTCCCAAACATCAATTCCTAAAATTGGAATGCCCTTATGTTCGGCTACATCCATCAATGGGTTGTCTTGATTAGGAGTAGAACAAACTTTTAGCTGGCCGCCTTTTGTGACATAAAGCCATGCCCAGCCCGAACCGAATCGAGTGGACGCTTCTTTGTTTAATAATGATTTCAAACTATCCATCCCGGTAAATGCTGATTCGATCGCCTTTGAAAGTTCTGCCGAGGGACGGGTGTTCTTTTCCGGAGTCAAAATAGTCCAAAACAAACTATGGTTGTAATGACCACCGGCATTGTTCCGTACGGCATCTCCGTATTTTTTGGTATCTGCAAGTAATTCAGTCAGACTAAGCTTAGCTGCAGATTTCCCTTCGATAGCTTTGTTTAAATTATTGACATATCCCGCATGGTGCTTGCTATGGTGGATTTCCATTGTTTGCGCATCAATGTAGGGTTCCAATGCATTGTAAGCATAGGGCAGTTCCGGCAATTGATAAGGAGCCTGAGCGCTGGCGCTAAAATAAAAACCCGCAATTAATGCAAATGATAATATCGCTAATTTCTTCATGGCAGCTTTATTTTATATTGTAAAGATACGGGTATCGTTCCGTACACGAAAATGAATGAAAAATCTTAACACTATTACTATGCCAAGAGTACAGGCAGGAGCATTGCAGCGCATAATTTTGAAAAACGCACTGATGGATACAAACATTAAAGCCCGGATGAACCGGGCTATAAAAAATTTATTAAAAGATCGACTTAGGAAAGCGCGTTGATCCGCTTAACGATACCAGATTTCAGGTTGCTCGCTTTATTCTTATGAATAACATTTCGCTTAGCCAGCTTATCAATCATTGAAATTACCTGAGGTAATTGTTCCTGAGCTGCAGTTTTTTCTGTCACAGCCAGCAATTTCCGAATAGCGTTACGGGTAGTTTTACCATAATAACGATTACGTTCGCGGCGTTTTTCACTTTGCCGTACAGACTTCAGGGTTGCTTTATGATTAGCCATTTACAATACGTCTTTTCTAATTAGGAGTGCAAAGGTAATTGAAATAAATAAATGTTGCAAAATATTTTTGAACAATTACATGATCTGTTCACCAAGTATCTTTTTTGATCTGTTGGTGATGTATGTTTTCTTCTGAAGAAACTGCTCCAGCTTGTCTTTTGGCAGGCGCAGACTATAATGAGTTTCTTCATAATCTCCATTCAGAAACAGTTCATAATCGTCGTTCCATTTTTGTACCAACTTTTTATCAATGTTGAGTTCGTTGGCCATAAACTCCAGACTAACGGGGTCTTTAATGCGCACCACTGCCATCTGACTTAATTCTTCCTGGGTAAATTTAGGTTTTACCTGGGGAGCGGCGGGTTTACGTTCCGCGCTGAAATCGAAATCAGCCGGCAGGTCGGACCCTATAAAATCGCTCACTTTTTCAAAAATGCTGGCGGTAGCAATAAATGCCAGTACATGCCCTTGCGTTTCTCGAGGCAAAAATGGTTTGATATCCCAAAAACTGTTGCTACCCGTTCTATTAATAGCCCTAAGCACTGGTGCAGGGCCGCTATTATATGCAGCTACTACCAATAGCCAGTCATTGAGCTGATCGTATAATATCGACAAGTATTTTGCTGCTGCAATGGTGGATTTTGTCCAATCCGTACGCTCATCCCTTTTGGAGCTCACGTTCAGTCCCATCATTCTGGCGGTAGGCGCCATAAACTGCCAGGGCCCCACAGCACCGACTCTCGAAACCGCCTTATTATTCAGCGCCGATTCAATTACGGCCAGATACTTGAGTTCTACAGGAATATTATGTGCTTCCAGTATGGAATCTATTTCTGCAAAATGCTTTTGACTCCGCTCCTGAACGACCATCAACGTCTTCTTATGGGCATTTAAATATTTGCCCACATAAGAGTTCACATAATCATTCATCGCCCCGAAATATGTTTTATGACCGGCTAGTGGCACGGGTTTTCTAGGAGGAGGTGTAGGGGTAACCGGTACATTTGCAGCTATCGGACCTCGAGAGACTACAATTGTATCAGTTGCAACTACCCGCATTGGAGCACGGGGTAAAGTTTGCTCTTGTGCCTGGACTGCAAACGGTGTGCAGAGGCAAAGAAATAACATTATTCTGTATTGCATGTCTTGTCGTTGTTGAGAGCGCTAAAAAGCATGCAACCCGAGGGAAGCGTACCGTAAAAAATCTCAAATTTCCCTCCAAAATAACAAACTCAGGAGAAAAATGAAATTATTTGACCGAAAAATTAACTTTTTATCACTTATTCTTATCCTTCATACCGGCTTCGATTTCATTTTGGATACCTTCTTTGGCATCTTTGAAATCCCGGATTCCTTTACCAAGTCCACGAGCTAATTCGGGGATCTTCTTTCCTCCAAACAGCACAATTACAACCAAAAGGATGGTGAGCCATTCACCGCCACTGGGCATAGACAGGAGAAAACAGGGGTCAGTAGGTAAAACAGACATGATCTTATTATTTAGTTATCCTCCTGCAAAGGTAGGTCAATTAATATAAAACCGATCGCATTTTCGGAATTTAACAGAATACTCCGCCCTATTCCGACAATTCCTCCAAATCTCTTCCTGCCCTGGCCAATCCTTGCGTATAACGCCTCCATTTTTCAATAACGTCTTGAATATCTTGAGGAATTTCTGAGGAAAATTGCATCCATTCACCGGTTCCGGGATGCTTAACGCCGAGCTCGCGCGCATGTAATGCCTGTCGGGGTAAAATTTTAAAGCAATTTTCAACGAACTGCCGGTATCTGGAAAATATGGTACCCTTTACTATTTGTGCTCCACCATAGGTGCTATCGCTAAATAAGGGATGCCCCAGCATTTTCATATGAACTCGAATCTGATGGGTCCGACCGGTTTCCAGTCTCAGTTCCAGCAAAGTCACATAATTAAATCGCTCCAGTACCTTGTAATGAGTAATGGCTTCTTTACCGTGTTCCCCATCGGGATAAGCATCCATAATCTTCCGAAAACGCTGATGTCTTCCTATGTGGGCGACCACAGTACCTTCGTCTTCTGCCACATCTCCCCATACCAGTGCAATGTAACGGCGATGAACCGTATGCTTTTTGAACTGGGCATTGAGATTGCTCATAGCCCGCTCTGTTTTGGCAATTACGACCAGTCCGCTCGTGTCTTTATCAATCCTGTGTACCAGTCCCACTCTGGGCAAGACCTCAGTGTCAGACTCCTCCACTTTGAGGTACCATGCCAATCCGTTGACCAAGGTACCGGAATAATTTCCACAACCGGGATGGACCACCATACCGGCCGGTTTGTTGATGACCAGAACTTCCTCGTCTTCATACACGATCTCCAGCGGCATCTCTTCGGGAACAACCTCTGTAGATTCCGGGCGGCGATTGTCATAAATCACAATTTCGTCACCTGCCCTGACTTTATAATTTGGCTTAACTTCCTGTCCGTTAACCTTGATAAACCCGGTTTCCAGTGCTTGTTGGATCTTATTTCTGGTAGCACCTTCTACCCTATTCATCAAAAACTTATCTATCCGCAGCAATTCCTGACCGCGATCCGCTTTTATTCTCATTCTCTCTACCGGGGGTGCATCTTCCTGAACTTCCAGTTCCGGATCTTCCCAGTCTTCCTCTAAATCAATATCTGTAATCATTGCGCAAAGATAAGCAGGCCTGCGTCTATGTCTGCACATAAAATATTTAGATTACTCAGATTTTAGCAACTCTATTAGGTTTAGCTTGAATAATTTTGATCTTAGACAATGTTTCTGTTTTTTTACAAACTATTGATACTAAAATCTACTTAATTCAGTTATTATAGCTGGTGCGTACTAAAATTTTACGGTGGCAACTCAGGGTTATCTGTTTTCTATTGCCTTTGCTTATACAGGCATGGGGTAATCATGCGTATGCCCAAATAAAAAGCCAATCTGCAGCAGACAGCGCAGCAGCTATTCGTCGCGCCCAAGTAGAACAACAAAAACTTGAACGGCAAAGGCAACTAGATAGTTCAGCAAAAGCCCGACAGTACATAGCTGACAGTACCATGCAGGCCCGCCGCGCTTTGCTGGAAGCCCAACAAATAGAGCGTCAGAGAATTCTCGACAGTACTCGGGAAGCCCGTATTCGTGTAGCCGATAGTATGCGTGCCGAGCGTAATCGCATCACAGACAGTATAAAATCAGCCCGTGCGATCATTGCCGATAGCATTGCTGCGGTTAGAAAACAAAGAACCGATAGTCTGGAAGCTGTTCGAAAATATCGCAATAGCAAACGATACCAAGATAGTGTCTCCAAAGTACGGCAAGCAGAAATTGACGAGCGCAAAGCAGTGCAACAAGCCTATTACGATTCAATAAGGGCGGAGCGAAAACGAATTACGGATAGCACTATTGCAGTTCGACAAAAATTCACGGATAGCATCAAAGCGGCACGTCAGATCCGATCCGATAGTATGGCCGCTCTCAGAAAATACCGCGAGAGCAAACGATACCGCGACAGCGTTGCTATAGTCAGACAAGGCAGGCTCGATAGTATGCGACAAACGCGGCAGCTCTATAACGATAGTCTTGTGGCTGCCAGAAAGCAGATTGCCGACAGTATGACTGCCGCCCGGACACATATAAGGGACAGTATTACGGCTGTCAGAAAGGCGTATATAGATAGTCTGACAAAAGCTAGAGAGGCTCGCGCAGACAGTCTGGCCAAACTTCGTGAAAAGCGGGAGAAAGAACGCGAAATCATGGCCAAAGACAGAGAGCGACGGAAGCAAATGGCGCTCGAGCTGAAAATCAAAAAGAAAAGAGAGGCCTGGAGTAATGAGCAGATGCTCAAGAAAAAATGGTCATTACCCCGAAGGGTGATCCAGAACACGTTTACTCGATACAATTATTTCTTTAATGCCAGAAATAAAATGAACGAGGCACTGCGCAATATGCAGCGAACCCGAAGGGAAAACTACGATTCCCTATTGGCATTATTCCCCTTTGACCCTGATCGGGACTCCTCCATGCTCTCAGCAGATATGGATAGTATCATCCAGAAATCCTCTGTTGGCATACAAATACATGACCCCAGAACAAAATGGAGCGATGATCTCTATTTGCTAATGGGACAAGCATATTACTATAAAGGGGATTATAAGAATGCGGAAGTTACTTTCAAATATATCGTGAGCATCAAGAGAATGCTCGAAGAGCAAAAAAGGAAACAAAAGAAAAAGCGCTCGCGTCCGGTACGAACCGATAGGTCCCCTTCAATAGCTGCTGAAGAAAAGAAAAACCTTTGGACAAAGCTGCAGCACCGTACGGCGCACAACGAGGGTTTGCTCTGGTTGATCCGTACTTATACACAGGCTAACGAACCGGAGCAAGCGGAGTCGGTTATGGAATTGCTGGCGGCAGACCCTAAATTTCCTGAACATTTAAAAGGTCGACTGGCGCTGGAAAAATCATTCTATTTCTTAAAACAAGGAAACGAAGAAGGCGCTACGGAACAGTTGAATTACGTTGTCGCCGACAAGAATACACCCAATTGGCTGCGGATGAGAGCTGCTTTCATTAACGGTCAATTGCATCAACAAAATAGAGAGTACGAAATTGCTGCACAAGATTTTAAGAAGGTCATTGATCTGCATCCTAAAATAGAAATGGATTTCTACAGCAGAAAACACATGGCCTACAGTCTGATGTATGCCGGCGGTGACCAGGACGAAGCTATAGCATCGCTTAAGTCAATGCTACGGGATGGAAAATACCTACCCTATTACGAGCAGATTTATTTTGTGTTGGGCCGACTCGCAGCCAATAGCAATAACACAAAAGACGCGCTTACCTACCTGCAAAAAAGCATCGAGGCACCCAAATCTACAGATCGCCAGAAAGCAGTGTCTTATGCCACTATCGGTGATATCCATTATATGGCTGCTCAGTATACCGACGCTAAAAAAGCGTATGACAGTGCTGCCTATCTGGCTGCCAGTGCGCCGGGTGAGCAAATCGTAGAAGTCGCCTTTAAGAGAAGTCAGGCTTTGGATAAGGTTACCTCTCCCCTATCCATCATTTACACCCAAGACAGCTTGCTGCAGCTTGCTGCATTGCCGGAAAGAGAACAAAGACAAGTAGTACGTCGTTATATTCGTCGACTGGAACAAGAAAGGCTAGACAGCATTTTCCGTGCTGAAAATGCCACTCCCAATATTGGAGAATCCGGCAATACCGGTTCGGGTGACCTGGCCAATTGGTACTTTTCCAATCCGGTGTTGATACAACAGGGGATGAATGAGTTTAAACGGAAATGGGGCAATCGGAAACTGGCGGACAACTGGAGAAGAAGTTCAGCTTCAGGCTTCAATGCCGGTGCTGAATTCGCGGGCAATACCTCGGAAGCAGCTGAAAACCCCGATCTCGATGCCAACGGTCTCCCAACGGAGGAAAGTCTGATGGCAGCGATCCCCAATACTAAAGAACGGCAAGATGAGTCACGCCAGATGATCCAAAGGGCGTATACTGATCTCGGAACCGCATACCTGAATCTCCTAGAAGATTACCCCCGCGCTACTGAAACGCTGGACACTTTAGATAAACTTTATCCCAATCACCCGCATCAGGCCGAGGTGTTATATCTGCGATATCTCACGGCTTTGCGACAAAACCGGTTGGACGAAGCTGCCAAATACACCGAGCGCTTGCAATCGGAATACCCTGATTCAGAATTCGCAAAATTGATCCGCCCAACTGAGGAAAATGAGCAGATAGAAACCAATGTGCCGGTTTCGGTATATTATGATAATACATACGACTTGTTGGAGGAGAAACAATTCAAAGATGTCATCCAACGAGCCATCAGGGGTAGACAGATTTATAACGATTCCCGCTTCCAGGCGCGGTTTACGATCCTGGAAGCAACAGCTCATGCAGGCCTTGCATCCTTCGATCAGGCGGACAGTATTGTTACAAAGTTCATCGGGGAAAACCCTTCCGACTCGCTAGTTTCCTGGGCACAGGCCATCAAAGAATATGTAAAGAACAACCGACCGGTTATCGATTCGACGTTATTAAATCAACAAAATGCCGGTGCCCTGGATAGTTTACTGCCACCACCTGCAGCCGAAGATAGCGCTGCAAAGACGGAGCCTATTCAGGAATACACTTATAATCCACGAGAACCTCATCTCTTCATTTTTGTGTTTAATGAAATGGAAACCCGGGTTATGGGAATCAGAGCGGCACTCTCCGACTATATTAACATGCAGTATAGCGATGAACAACTGGAAATCGGTCTGGAGGTATTAGACGAAAAGAACGGTTTTGTCTATGTGAAGTCATTTGAAAACTGGGTGCAGGCACGCAATTTTATCAGAAAACTGAAGGCTAACCCTGATATATTCAGAGAATTCAATGAAGGAGAGTATCAACTGATGGTAATTTCTGAAAAGAATTATCAGAAACTTCTGGTAGAAAGAGATATGATACCCTATTCGGCATTCTATAAAAGTAAATATCGCTAGTCAAATACACTGTTCGAATAGCTCGTTCTATTATATATAAGCTTTGCCGGTAAATTTGTAAGAAAATCAGGTGACTGTATCTCCATAGCGTATAAAGTTCTCAATATCAGAATTCAAGAAGAGAGCAATTTTATTCGCTGGTTGACTGCTCACCAATTAGCTTGTTCTTTACCTGAATAGCTTTGAAAAATAGGAGATAGGAAAATAAATACTTCTGAGCTTATTTCAGGTGATAAAAACACGTTGTTAATTTATAATCAATAACCTACAATACAGTTAAAATCGCGTTAAACTCAAATGCGTTTATTTTGTTCCCTCGTGCAAGCGTCTATTTTTGTACCTTTGCACACCTCTGATTTTAATCACAGTGTGAACCAAATTATATGGACTTATTGCAAGCAATAAATCACAGTAAATTACCTAAGCATCTCGCTGTCATCATGGATGGCAACGGTCGATGGGCCAGAGAGCGCAGTCAAGACCGTATTTATGGCCATCAGGAAGGAGCTGTAAGTGTCCGCGAAATGGTCAATGCCTGTGCAGAGTTGGGCATACCTTATCTGACTTTATACGCATTTTCGACAGAAAACTGGAATCGTCCCCGCGCCGAAGTCGATGCTCTGATGGAGCTGTTAGTAAACACAATCCGTAAGGAAATCGAAGAATTAAAGAAGAATAACATCCGGTTGCATGCAATAGGTGATCTCGAAAGCTTGCCACCGGTATGCAGACAAGAATTGAAGGAGGCCATTGATATTACTGCGGGAAACGACCGATTGAATTTGATCCTTGCACTCAGTTACAGTTCTCATTGGGAAATCACTGAAGCGGCTCGAAAAATAGCAGTGGACACACAATCCGGTAAGATTTCACCCACTGATATTACAGAGTCTTTATTCAGAACCTATCTTAATACCTCAGAATTCCCTGATCCCGAATTAATGATCCGCACCAGCGGTGAATATCGAATCAGTAATTTTTTACTCTATCAGCTCGCTTATGCTGAATTGTATTTTTCACCGGTACATTGGCCGGATTTCAGAAAACAACATTTATACGAAGCCTTACTCGATTACCAACAAAGAGAAAGACGCTTCGGTAAAACAAGCGAACAAATCCAAACGAACTCCCCCCAGCATGCATAAAATTAACAGGCATCTTTGTGCTGTTTTTGCCGGTATAATATTGGCGGCTACTTCTGTATCCGCACAAATTGCCCTGCCCAATGAAAACACAACCGGCAATTCAGGACTAGTAGGTTCTGCTGGGAAAAAAGAACCGGAAAAACCGCGAGAATATGAAATTGCGGGTATAACAGTTTCCGGGGCTCAGTACCTCGATGAAGATCTTTTACTTGCGGTAACCGGTCTAAGCGTTGGACAGTCCATCAAGATCCCCAACGACGACAGAATAGCAAAGGCGATCAAGAATTTGTGGAAACAAGAATTGTTTGCCGATATCAGCATCAATATTACCAGGATTATCAATAATAAGGTCTTTCTCGATATTAATGTCGAAGAACGTCCAAAGTTGAGCCGGTACAATTTTAGAGGTATCTCTAAAGGAGATGCCAACGAACTGAAAGATAAATTGAACCTGGTACGCTCAAGGGTATTTACAGAAGGTAGCAAGAAGGAATCTGTTGCCAGAATTAAAAAATACTATGAAGACAAAGGATTTAGTCATACTGAAGTTATTGTACATGAAAAGGCCGACTCCGCAGCCATCAATTCAGTGATTGTCACCTTTGACGTTCAAAAAGGACTGAAAAGCAGAGTTAATCAAATCAATATCTCCGGTAACGAAAATGCCTCAGATACGAGGTTGAAGCGTACTTTGAAAGGTACTAAGGAAATGCCCCGTTTGTCGATCTATCCTGCCGACGATATCCGGGTATACGATCGCGATCCTAAATCTTTCAAAAAATACCTAACCAAATTACATTTTCTATCGCTTTCAAAAACATTGGATGCACTCAATCCTTACTTCCGCTATAATATCTTTGCGGGAGCCAAATTCAATGATCAAAAGTTCCAGTCAGACAAGCAAGCTCTGGTCAACTACTATAATTCATTGGGTTATCGGGATGCAGAGATCGCAGAAGACACCATATACAGATTACTCAATGGCAATCTCAATATCGATTTGAAAATCAAAGAAGGTAATCGATATTATTTTGGTGACATTACCTGGCGTGGTAATACTAAATACACCAGCGAAGAACTCTCAAGAATACTGGGTATCAAAAAAGGTGATGTCTATAACCAAGAATTATTGGACACTCGTCTGGGTAAACAATTGAGTCCGGAAGGTGGCGCCGATGTCAGCAGTCTCTACATGGACGATGGATATCTGTTTTTTAATATTCAACCGATCGAAGTCTCCGTAATCGGCGATACCATCAACTATGAAATGCGGATCACCGAAGGACAACAAGCGACCATCCGTAACGTGTATATATCAGGTAACGACCGTACCAACGAACACGTTATTCGTAGGGAATTGAGAACCCTTCCCGGAAATAAATTCAGTCGCGCCGACCTGATCCGCTCCCAACGGGAGATCGCCAACCTGAACTTTTTCGATCAGGAACGGATCGGCATTCAGCCAAAACCACATCCTGAAGACGGAACCGTGGATATTGAGTATTCGGTTGTTGAGAAATCAAGCGACCAATTGCAGTTATCTGCCGGCTTTGGTGGCGGGGTACGCTTCTATGGAAACATCGGGGTTATCTTTAACAACTTCTCCATCAGAAATATCACCAAGTTGAAAAACTGGGATCCTTTGCCGGTTGGGGACGGACAAAGGTTCTCGGTGAATTTCCAGTCGAATGGTGCCTATTACAACTCCTTAAACGCATCGTTTACCGAGCCTTGGCTCGGTGGCAAACGTCCCAACGCACTGACCACCAGCTTTATCTACAGTAAATTCTCCGGAGTTGGTTGGGGTGCAGGAGATCCCAATTCTTCCTTCCTGAAAGTTGTGGGAGGCGGAGTATCGTTGAGTAAGAGAATGAAATGGCCAGATGATTATTTCATCTTTACTTATGGCATCAACTACCAAAGTTATCAGCTGAAACAATACATGCTGATTCCAAATTTCAATGACGGATTCAGTAACAACCTGTATTTTAAATTCGTGCTGGCCAGGTATTCTGTAGATCAACCACTCTACCCCAGAAGCGGATCGAATGTGGCACTGACCTTCCAGGCAACTCCTCCATTCAGTTCATTTAGTGGCAAAGATGATTTCAGCAATGAAACGGCTGCAGAAAAATACAAATGGATAGAGTACCATAAATACCGATTTACAGCAGATTGGTACCAAAGGATTGCGGGCAATCTGGTGCTGAAACTGTCTACCAAATATGGTTTCATGGGATATTACAACCCTACCATCGGACATTCTCCGTTTGAAAGATTCCAGGTGGGTGGTGACGGTTTACAGATGAACTCGTTCTTTATCGGTAAAGACATCATTTCTCAACGCGGATATGAAGTATACGCAGATAATGCCACAATTTTTAACAAATACACAGCAGAACTCCGATATCCGTTCTCACTGAGTCCGACCTCTACCATATATGGGTTGGTATTTGTGGATGGAGCAAATGGTTGGAACAGTTTTAAAGAGTTTAATCCATTTAAACTCAATCGAGACGCAGGTGTTGGTATCAGAATATTCTTACCGATGTTTGGACTGTTAGGTTTGGATTACGGGGTTGGATTTGACAAGTACAATCCTGCACAAGGGGTAACCGGACTGAAGTCGATGGGTAGATTTTCATTTATGTTAGGATTTGAACCGGATTGATCTTTGTATATTTAATCCTTCTTAAAATTTTTGAAATGAAAAAGATAATTGTAAGCCTCGCGCTCTTATTGACTTGTGGAATTTTCATGCAGGCAAATGCACAGCGTTATTGCATTGTCGATTCTAAATATATTCTCGACAAAATGGTCGAATATAAAGATGCTCAGACCCGTTTAGATAAACTATCTCAGGAATGGCAACAAGAGATCGACAATAAAATGGCAGAAGTCGACAAAATGTACAAAAGCTACGTTGCAGAAAGAGCGATGCTTAGCGACGATGTTCGCCGTAAAAGAGAAGACGAAATCCTCGCCAAGGAAAAATCAATCAAGGAACTCCAAAAGCAAAGATTCGGATACGAAGGCGACCTGTTTAAAAGACGCCAGGAATTGGTAAAGCCGGTGCAAGACAAAGTCTACAACGCAGTGCAAAAATATGCCTCTACAAAAGGCTATGAAATGGTGCTGGATAAAGCAGGTGGAGTAACGCTCTTTTATGCTGATCCTAAGCTCGATAAAAGTGAAGACGTGCTAAAATTACTTGGAATAAACAAATAATGAACTTTACTTTGCAGTGACAAAATTTGTCAGGCAAAAAATTGTAATATCACAATTATTAATTAGAATCCTCTCTCTCAAATGAAGAAAATCTTATTGTGCTTTGCATTGGGTTTATTGACTACCCAAATAGCTACCGCCCAAATCAAATTGGGTTATATCAATTCACAGGAGTTACTTTCCCTAATGCCTGAAGTAGCACAAGCGGAAAAAGAACTCCAGGCTTTCGCCAAAACATACCAAGATCAGTTGGAAGCTATGGGTAAGGAATATGAAAAGAAAATTCAGGACTTCCAGACTCAGGAGAAAACAATGACCGAAGCTGTACGTGAGGTGAAAATCAAAGAAATTCAGCAACTTCAAGAACGGATCGAGTTTACACAACAGACCGCTCAGGAAAAAGTTTCCAACAAAAAACAAGAGTTGTATCAACCTTTATTGGAAAAAGCTGACAAAGCAATTAAAGATGTAGCTACAGAGAAGAACTATGATTACATCTTCGACGCTAGCGCAGGTATGTTGCTGTTTGCTAAAGAAAGTGACGATGTTCTTTCGCTGGTAAAAGCTAAACTGGGTATTAAATAATATCAACCGATTTATTTCAGAAGAACTGAGTGGAACTCCACTCAGTTTTTTTTTGCCTATATCACTCAATATCAACGGTCAGCAATTTCAGTATACAATCACCCACCCTAGCGCCTTAATCTGAATCTCAGGGAATTATTGAAATTTAAAGTACCGCAAAAAATCAGTGCAGAAAAATTGGAATTGGCTCGGTACAACAAAAAATTCTATCAGGGCAAACCACGTCCTGGCGACTGCCAAAAAAAGAAATGAAATAAGGTAAGGATTCAGAAGAGGAGTTCCATACAGAAACATCTATTTACCTCTACCCTGGAATAACACCTTGAGGGTATAAATCATGATTTTAATATCGAGAGCCAGAGAGCAGTTTTCGATATATAGCAGATCGTATTTCATCCGCTCAATCATTTCATCTACATTCTCTGCATAACCATACTGAACCATGCCCCAGCTGGTAAGTCCCGGTTTTACCTTATGTAGGTATTTATAATGCGGATGGGTATTGGAAATGATATTAATAAAATGTGCGCGTTCCGGACGAGGTCCTACCAACGACATATTACCGATCAGGATATTGTAGAATTGCGGCAGCTCGTCGATCCTCCATTTCCTCATAAACCGCCCCCAAGGAGTGATCCTCGGATCCAATTTACTGGATAAAGCCGGCCCGTTCTCCTCGGCATTTACAAACATCGATCTGAACTTGTAAATATAAAAAGGCTGTCCGTACAAGCCAATCCGCTCTTGCTTATAAATGATCGGTCCGCGCGACGATAAACGCACCCGGATAGCCGCGAATATGTATAGAGGTGATAAAATAATCATTGCCAGCAGCGAAATCAAAATATCGATAGTACGCTTGCATACCCTTTGCCAATCAGGCATCAGATCGGGATAAATATGAATGAGCACAGCATCATACACATTGCTGGTTTTAACGGAACCGGAGATGATATCATATAAATCCGGCTGTACCTTTACGACTACAGGGCGGTAACAAAGACGGGTGATGATATTCTCCAACAAATGATGCTCCGAAGAATCGACAGCCACAATTACCTCTTCGATCTCATGTTCATCTATAATCGACTCCAGCTGCGACAAATCCCCGAGTTTCGGAAGATATTGGCTCATTCCGTTTGTCGCTTCTATATTCGAATAAATAAAGCCTTTAAAGATATTGCCGAGTACCCTGGGACTATTTTGAATTCTTCTGTAAATATTAATGGCTTGCTGGTTGCCTCCGATCAGCAAGGTATTAAACCCAACTTCCCCATTGATGATTTTTTGCTTTACCCGATTGAGCATCAGAATCCGCGCCAACAACGTACAAAGCGTATGAATCAGCAGGTATCGGCCGGTCATTTGGATGAAATAGGAATAATCCTGACTATCGTTGGCGAAAACGGCAAGCGAAACAATGACACTACCCAGAATACAGGAGATCAGGGTACGATTGATCTCGTGTAATCTCGACTTTCGATATAAATCGAAATAAGTACCCGATAATAAGTATAACAGCAACCATCCACCCGGAATAAGGATAAAGGTGGAAACGAAATCACGAATTTGCAACTGCTCCCAAGCCTGAAAAAATGAAGATTTCCCCAGCCAATGATAGCGGTAAGCCCAAAATATAAGCCAAGCGACCATGGCTGTGAAATAATCGATCACAACCAACTGACGAATAGCCCGTTTCTTCCTCGGATCCAGTTGCATGTCTATACTTAGAAAGAAACGATTTTAATATTATCAATTGCAATCCAGCCATTAGGCTCACCATCGTCGGTCCCTGCCCGAATCAACAGATGCAATTGTGCTCCCTGATTGGCAGCAACAAAATCTTGTAAGCTAATGTAAATCTTATTCCATTCTGTGCTTTTATTAACCCCACCTGCATAATCGTAGGATTCGGTGCCGTTGCTGTAAAAAGCGACTGCGCCTATTTGGAAAGGAATATTGCATTTATAATTTACCTCCAGATACACCGGACCGGAAAGACTTGGTCGGAAAGGGTCCAGAGAAACATTCTCAGAGTATTTAAACGGACCGTCTAAATAAATATATCCCGAACCAGTCCCCTCATGCACATACTCAGGATCCTGAGTCATGGTCAAAGCAGTGTCGCCACCGAAACGTTCGAAAGGATTTCCCAAATCAAAATTTGCATGAAACGCCAGTCTTGCTCCGTTTACATAAGCTGTTGAAGCATCAAATTGAATCACTTTCCCCGGCATGGGTTCCAGTATCAAAGAATCGAATCGATAAAAGGGGTAAGGTGCCTTAAAGCTTTTCATCCCATTAAAATCGATTCCCGGGGCAATAGTTACCAATCCCTTTTGGTCGGCTCTAATCGGAATTCTAGCAGGCATCTCAAAAGCACCTAAGGGTTCGCTATTGAAATAAACCCAAACACTGCTCAGCTTATGGGAATTAGAACCAAAAGTGTCGCCATTCGAATCAAAACGGAACGAGTCGATCTGAATATAAGTAGGAATAGTCTCATCCGGGTTGATAACATCACACCCGGCCGTCAATCCCAAAAACACCGCAATTGGTGCCAGCAGTTTTATTAAATTCATCACTTCCGCTTTCTATAATTAAAACGAGATTTAGGCAATAAATACCTATTCATTATTAATAATCAAATCTCACGATGAAGTTCGTTGTGCAAACTCATTTTCTTTAGCACCTGATGCGCCACCTCCATTGCTTGGTAACCGTCATATACAGATACACGCACCGGCTTATCCTCGAGAACTGCTTGTGTAAACTCCTCTAGTTCCATTCGAATCGCGTTAACTGGAGCTACCTCAGGCATGCTTACCGAAATTATTTTCTGTTCTCCATTTCCCAAATCAATTGGAAAATCAAAAGGACCTTTTTCTGCAGCACCCGGATCAGCCATCCTCACTACTTCTGTCTTTTTGCTTAGAAAGTCGATCCCTATATAGGCATCTCTCTGAAACAAACGCATCTTCCGCATATTCTTCAAAGAAATTCTGCTGGAAGTAAGGTTCGCCACACAACCATTGTCAAATTCAATTCTGGCATTGGCAATATCAGCGGTTTTGCTGATCACCGATACCCCACTTGCAGATATTCTACGAATTGGTGATTTGACGAGATATAATACTATATCTATATCGTGAATCATCAAATCCAAAATCACCGACACATCGGTTCCTCGCGGATTGAACTGCGCCAAACGATGCGTTTCAATAAACAAAGGCTCCAAAGACTGACTGCCCAGGGATAAAAATGCAGGATTATATCGCTCAACATGCCCTACCTGGCATTTTACATTCGCTTCATGCACTAGCTTTACCAGTTCGGCCGCTTCCTCCATCGAATGTGCCAAAGGCTTTTCAATAAATACATGACGCCCCGCCAACAACGCATTCTTAGCAATTGCGTAATGGGCAGTTGTGGTAGTAACAATGTCAACAACATCTGCAGCTTCGATCAACTGCTCCGGATCCTCAAACCTAATCACCCCAAATTCTGCTATAACCTTCTCCGCATTACGGTCGTCCGGGTCATAAAATCCTACCAGCGAGACTCCCGCTATCTCTTTCCACTGCTGTATATGAATGCGACCCAAATGGCCGACACCAAAAACTCCGACTTTTAACATATCACCTGTATGGTAACTTTCCTGAATATCTGAATACGGATCAGATGATTATTAAACCCGGCAAGATAGCAATAAAAGCTAGCTTTTTCATCATTTAAAAGGAATATATCCTTGAATAAACACAGGATATTTCAAAACCGACAATTCACCGCTTACAGATTGCAATTTTACTCAATTTACCAAACCGCACATCGCGACCGGATCGGGATTCAAAAAACGGCAATATTTTCGCCTGAATTAGGCTTGCCCCCGATCAGAGTATCCCATCATCCCTCATACTATAGCAAAAAGTTTGTGCGACGATAATATGATCTAACAACCGGATGTCCATTAAACTCGCAGCTTCTCTGATTCGCTCGGTTAGATCAAGATCTGCCTGACTGGGCTTAGGATTGCCGGAGGGATGATTATGCGCCAATATCACCCCGCTGGCTTGTAACAACAACGCGTTCTTTAATATAATTCGAACATCTGCCACAGTACCGGTCAGCCCACCACTACTCACCATCTCATGCTTTAGCAGTTTATTCGACTGGTTGACATACAAAACGCAGAAGACTTCGTGATTTAAGTCGGACAACATCGGCTGTACGATGTCCATCGCATCCTGACTACTCCGAATTGAGGTTCGCTGCAATCCCCCATTCATCTGTCTCCGTCGCCCTAGTTCCAATGCCGCCGATATGGTGATGGCGCGTGCTATCCCCACGCCCTTAACTTTCTGAAAATCATCCAAAGACAATCTTCCCAACTGATACAAATTTCGATCTGCCAGTTCGAGCACATCCCTCGCCAGATCCAAAGCAGACCTGCTGGCGGTACCACTTACAATTAAAATAGCCAGCAACTCGGCATCACTTAAGCTCGCCGCTCCCTTCATCAACAGTTTCTCTCTAGGCTTCTCATCGTCTGCCCAGGATTTTATCCCCTTGTGCATCACTACCCAACTAAATTTTGACCAGACGGTTAAACATACACAATTTATCGATCAAATGGAATTCAAAGAACTGAAAATCAGCAAAATACTATTTTAACAGGGTTTTAATCGTTAACTATTAATTTCGCGTTAACTAATCCTCATTAAATAGTGACTATTACAGCTTCCTATCTATCTTGCGAACAAACCGGTTATTTTTCATCGCTAATTTGCGAATATCTGGGTAACAACGATTCCTTGCGGGGATTTTACCATTATTCCCCGGATCTCAAGGGCATAGCAAAAGCGATTGCAGAAAGAAATAATTTTCCGGTCGATCGAGCAATGCTCGCGCAATTACTGGAGCGACAATACCTCGGACTCGAACATACGGAAGCGACGAAGCGTAATTTAGCCCTACTAAGTCAAGAGGCTTGCTATACGATTTGTACAGCTCATCAGCCCAATTTACTAACGGGCTATTTGTATTTCGTATATAAAATACTCCACGCCATTAAATTGGCAGATCATTTAAAAAGTCTTCATCCCGACAAACATTTTGTTCCTATTTATTACATGGGTAGTGAGGATAATGACTTGGAGGAATTAGGCCGTTTCAAATACGAAGGTAAAAAATACATATGGGAGGCGGACGGACTAAAAGGGGCTGTCGGACGAATGAATACCGCCAGTTTGAAGCCGCTACTGAATGAACTTTTCAAAGTACTGGGACCTCCGGGTCAAAACGCAGAAGAACTGAAGCAATTGTTGACAGAAGCCTATTTGCAACAGCCGACTATTGCAGCTGCCACCCGACATCTGGTACATCAACTATTTGGCAGGTACGGATTGCTCATTTTAGATCCGGATGAGGCCGGTTTCAAAAAATCAATATTGCCGGTATTAAAAGCTGAATTGCTGGAGCAGACTAGCTATGCAACCGTTGCGGCAACCACAGAACAACTTTCTACATTGCATCGCAGTCAGGCTTATCCCCGGCCTATCAATTTGTTTTATCTGCATGACCAGCTCAGAGAAAGAATTGAAAAACTAGGAGATACCTGGTATGTATTGAATACGGATATCCATTGGAATCAGGAAGAATTACTCGAAGAACTGGAATCCCATCCGGAAAGATTCAGTCCGAACGTCATTCTCCGGGGAATATTGCAAGAATCCATCCTCCCCAATGTTAGCTTTATCGGCGGTGGCTCGGAAGTAGCATATTGGCTTCAGCTAAAATCATTGTTTGAACAATACAATGTATTTTATCCGCCTTTGTTACTGCGCCAGTCGGCACTTTGGATACATTCGGATACTGCGAAGCTGCGCCGTCAACTCGGCCTGAGCATGGAGGAGCTGTTTTTGGCAGATGAGGAATTGATTAGGTTACATATTACCCGAAAAACCGGTGCTGTATGGAGTATCGACACTGAAACAACAGCCATCGATAAAATCATGTCGGATATTCAGGAAAAGGCCCGCCACCTTGATTCGACTTTAGATGCCTCAGCTATCGCGACTACCACCAAAATCAAGAATTTATTGCATAAGCTCGAGAAGAAAATGTATCGGGCCGAAAAGCAGAATCAGGAAATTGAGGTCAAAAGAATTGAGCGATTGAAATCTGCGCTTTTTCCAAACGGAAATTTGCAGGAAAGAACTGAAAATTTTATTGCCTGGTATTTGCAATATGGAGCTGAATATTTTGATTTGCTCTTAGAAAACATCTTACCCGAAGGCAACCGGTTTTTGATAATTGAAGACACGATCCAAGTCGATTAGAAATTACTCTAAAATCTTGAAAACCCACGCGAATTAGAACTAAAGATGCGATATTCGTGCATCGGATTTTGATTGGTGGCCTATTTTTTGCAATCAAATTATTAATATTAATCCATCCTTAAAAATAAGACTATGAATTTCAAAAAGACTTTAGTTGCCCTCGGAATTTTCGCTTTGCCATTTGCTTCCAAAGCTCAGGATGTCGTTCCAATCGGGATCGATCTTGGCGTTAAAGCGGGGATGAATTTTAGCTCTATTTCAGGAGATTATTGGAATACCGGTTACAAAGCAAATTGGGTTGCGGGTGTTTTCGCCGGCATTGAGGCCAAGAGAATTGGAGTCGTTGCAGAGGGGCTTTTCTCGCAAGCCAAATATACCACTGGTAGTAATTTTCATCGCCATTTCCACCATTACTATAACGACAATGTCGATTCTGCGGCTGTGGGATCATTCAAGGTCAACCAATTAAGCATTCCTTTATTACTCAGGGTCAAATTATTCCCGATGGTGTGGCTGCAACTCGGACCGCAATATAGCACAGTAGTATCGGTAAAAGACGGAGATGCACTGTTGAAAGACGCTTCCAATATTTTCAAACAAGGCGATGTAGCCGGTGTTGGCGGCCTGGAACTGAAATTACCATTAGGCTTTAGAGTAACCGGTCGGTACATTATGGGATTGACCGATGTAAACAACACTACCGTTGCCGATGCCTGGAAACAAAGAGCATTTCAGTTATCAGTTGGATATTCATTCCTATAATTTGATGCTGCCCTGCCTGAAGCAATTAAACTAGAGGTTTTAAGAATATGAAAAAACACAAACTTGTAATCCTTTCCGGCGCTGGCATCAGCGCCGAAAGTGGATTACAAACGTTTCGTGACAGCGGTGGATTATGGGAGGGGTATAAAGTAGACGAGGTAGCTACCCCGGAAGCATTCAGTAGGAACCCTCAATTAGTACTTGAATTTTACAATCTACGTCGCGAACATGTCGTAAATGCCGTTCCGAATGAGGCACACAGAATCTTGGCTGCATTGGAACAGTGGTTTGAAGTTCAGATTATTACCCAGAATATTGACGATTTACACGAACGCGGGGGCTCCTCCAATGTATTGCACCTTCACGGAGAGATCATGAAAAAGCGCAGTGTACGTAATGCCAAAAAGCTTTTCGACTGCCCGGGACCAATCCGGATCGGAGATCTCGCACCCGACGGCGGACAGTTTCGGCCGCATGTTGTATGGTTTGGCGAACCGGTACCCATGATCGAAGAAGCAATCCCTCATATGCAATCTGCAGATGTATTTATTTTAGTGGGCACCTCACTAGCGGTGTATCCCGCCGCAGGACTGATGGATTTTCTAAAACCGGATATTAAAAAATACGTAATTGATAAAACCATCCCACCTGTGGCTCAGTATAAAAATATTATTCCTATCGAAAAAAGCGCTGTGGAGGGGATGTCGGAGGTACGCGAACTCTTACTTGCCACATTTCAACAATAAAAGAAGGCATAAAAAATATTATCGATTCCCAATGAATCAACTTATACCCTAACTTTGCGGATTATAAACTGCGCAACACACAGTTGCTTGGAAATCCGACTGAATATTATTTTAAATATCTCCGTCTTAAAATGAAAGACTTCTCTTATGTGATGGGATCACATCCATCTTACATTGAATCACTTTACCGTGACTACGTTTCTAATCCGGACTCTGTTGACAGTGAATGGAAAAAGTTTTTTGAAGGGTTTGACTTTGCAATCAGCAATTTCAACGGCAAAGCTTCTGGCACCGGTGCTGCACAGTCAGTGGGCGGAGATCAGCTTATCAAAGAACTCAGTGTCTATTATCTGATCAGATGCTATCGGAAAAGGGGACATCTCGCTGCAACTACCAATCCTGTACGGCCAAGAAAGGATAGACATCCGAAGTTAGATTTAGCGCACTTCAATCTCTCCGAATCTGATTTGGATAAGACATTTTACGCCGGCAATTATATCGGACTGCCCAATGGCAAGCTTAAAGATATAATAGCACGGGCACAAAAATATTATGCAAGTGATGTCGGTATCGAATACTCCTATATCAACGATAGCGAAAAGAAAGAGTGGGTGCAGGAGCAGTATGAGAAGATGATGGAGATGGAACTCAGTGCTGCGGAGAAAAAGAGAATTCTGGAAAAGGTAAGCGCGGGGGTAGTATTCGAAAAATTCTTACATACCAAATACATCGGTCAGAAAAGATTTAGTCTGGAAGGCGGCGAAAGCACGATTGCGGCGCTCGATGCCATCATTAATCAGGCTGCCGGAGCTGATGTGAAGGAAGTGGTGATCGGTATGGCGCATAGAGGCCGGTTGAATGTGTTGGCTAATATTCTTGGAAAAACTTACGAACAAATATTCTCTGAATTCGAAGGTAATATGCCTCCGGATACAACCATGGGAAGCGGTGACGTAAAATACCATCTGGGTTTCAGATCAAATATTATGACACCCGCTGGTAAGGAAGTTAATGTACAGCTTACCCCCAATCCTTCGCATTTGGAGGTTGTGAATCCTGTTGTTGCAGGTTTTGCCAGGGCTAAAGCTGATATTCTCTACAATAATCAGTACGACAAGGTATTGCCGATTCTGATTCACGGAGATGCCGCCATTGCAGGTCAGGGCGTCGTGTACGAATTGCTGCAAATGAGTCGCCTCAAAGGTTATGACATAGGTGGTACCATTCATTTTGTGATCAACAATCAGATCGGGTTTACGACAGATTTTGATGATGCCAGATCATCAGATTATTGTACCAGCATTGCTGCAATGGTGCAGGCCCCGGTATTACATGTGAATGGAGACAACCCTGAAGACGTAGTTAAAGCATGTATGCTCGCTGTTGATTACCGTCAGCGTTTCAAAGAAGATATCTTCATAGACATGGTTTGCTATCGCCGCCACGGTCATAACGAGGGTGACGACCCCAGCTTTACGCAGCCTGCATTGTACGAGAAAATTAAAAAGCATCCCAATCCCCGCGAAGTATACAGTCAGAAACTGGTAGCGCGCGGAGATGTAGATGCTGAATTAGCAAAAGAAGTTGAAGATGCCTACTGGAAAAACCTTCAGGATCGTCTTGATGAAGTAAAGCAACATCCGTTGCCATACAAACTTCAGGCACCTGAACAGGCATGGAAATCACTGCGGCATGCAGGAGTCAACGATTTTGGTCAGTCGCCCGATACTGCCATCGACAAAAATCAGTTGGAATTGTTGATGGATAAGATTCTTGCCATTCCTGAGGACTTTACTCCTTTGCGTAAAATCCGTAAACTGCTCGAAGAGAAAACCGAGAACTTCCGTAAGAATGGAATAATTGACTGGGCTACGGGTGAATTGTTGGCATATGCAAGCTTGCTGGCAGAAGGTAAGGATGTTCGTATGAGCGGTCAGGATGTGCAAAGAGGCACCTTCTCCCACAGACATGCAGTATTGCACGATGAGAAGACACATGCTACTTATAATCGCCTTAGCAGGGTAAGCGACAAGCAAGGTAAATTTTATATTTACAACTCTCTGCTCAGTGAGTTCGCCGTACTAGGTTTTGAATATGGTTACAGCACTGCGAGTCCGGACACCCTCACCATATGGGAGGCTCAGTTTGGTGATTTCGCCAATGGTTGTCAGACAGTAATTGATCAGTACATCATTTCTGCTGAAACCAAATGGCAAAAAATGAGTGGTCTGGTAATGTTGCTGCCACACGGCTTCGAAGGTCAGGGACCTGAACACTCCTCGGCTCGTTTGGAACGTTTCCTGCAGCTCTGTGCTGACAATAATTTCTTTGTCACCAATATTACTACGTCTGCAAATTTATTCCACGGACTTCGCCGTCAGTTGTCATTACCATTCCGTAAGCCGCTGGTGAACATGTCACCCAAAGCCAATCTAAGACACCCCAGGGCTGCTTCTCAGGTTGAAGAATTTATCAATGGTGGATTTAAAGAGGTTATTGACGACCCGAATATAAA
Source organism: uncultured Chitinophagaceae bacterium (assembly GCA_964636205.1). Classification (GTDB taxonomy): domain Bacteria; phylum Bacteroidota; class Bacteroidia; order Chitinophagales; family Chitinophagaceae; genus JBEBVQ01. The sequence continues at coordinate 35,850 of CAZWPF010000015.1, forward strand.
AACTGCATCAGGAGTAAAAAGAGTATTACTCTGTTCAGGAAAGGTTTATTTCGATCTGAGTGAAAAGCAAATGGCTGAAAAGCGCAAAGACGTTGCAATTGTTCGCTTAGAGCAAATTTATCCTTTACCTGTAGAACAGTTGAACAAATTGCGTAAGAAGTACAAATCGGCTGAATGGGTTTGGGTACAGGAAGAGCCGCGCAATATGGGTGCTTATAGTTTCCTAAAAATGAATTTAGCAGATGAGTTCCCGTTGAAATTCATCAGCAGGGCTCCGTTGGCTGCATCTGCAACCGGTTTTGCTAGATTACATGCCATCGAACAGCAGGAAATTATCGACGCCGCGTTCAAGATTTAGTTGAAGGTTCCTGTATCTGGAACGAACATTT
>CAZWPF010000016.1:0-35692 GCA_964636205.1 uncultured Chitinophagaceae bacterium
CATTCGCATTTAAATGCGAAATTCCGCCGGCTACAGCATCGATCATTCATCAGACTACAGATGATTGGAACGATGAAATTTGGATGCAATCAAAGGCCGAGCAGCACATCACAGAGCAACCTTTAGCCATTTACGAACTGCATATCGGTTCTTGGCGCAGGGGAGATGGGTTTCTTAGTTATAAAGACTTGTCAATGATCTTACCGGATTATTGTCAATATATGGGCTTCACCCATGTGGAGTTTTTACCAATAATGGCTCACCCATTCTACGGATCCTGGGGTTACCAAATAACAGGCTATTACGCTACTGATAGAAGATATGGCGATCCGGAGGGTCTCAAATTCCTAATTGATCAGCTACACCAAGCCGGCATCGGGGTCATTCTTGACTGGGTTCCCTCTCATTTCCCTACTGATGTTCACGGATTAGCCCTTTTCGATGGCACCCATCTTTACGAACACGAAGACCCGAGGAAGGGATTTCATCCCGATTGGAAAAGCGCAATTTTCAACTATAATAGAAATGAAGTGCGGTCCTTTCTAATCTCTAACGCATTGTATTGGTTGGATCGTTTTCATGTCGACGGACTGAGAATGGATGCGGTAGCATCGATGTTATACTTGGATTATTCGCGCGAACCGGGAGAATGGATACCTAATGAATACGGGGGCCGAGAAAATCTGGAGGCGGTGCGTTTTCTTAAAGATTGTAACAATGCCATTCACACCCACTACCCGAAAGCTTTTACAATAGCAGAAGAATCTACATCCTGGCCCGGGGTAACAAGGTCTACGGCAGAAGGTGGACTCGGGTTTGATTTAAAATGGATGATGGGATGGATGAATGATACCCTTCGCTATTTTGAAAAAGATCCAATTTACCGAAGTCACCACCACGGCTCTCTTCTTTTCAGTATCCACTACGCGTTTACTGAAAGATTTTGTCTGCCACTTTCACACGATGAAGTGGTACACGGAAAAAAATCGCTGATCTCAAAAATGCCCGGAGATGAATGGCAACAATTCGCCAATTTGAGATTGCTTTATAGCTATATGTACGCCCACCCCGGTGCTAAGCTGCTGTTCATGGGTGCTGAATTCGCACAACGTCATGAATGGCGACACGACTTTAGCCTCGATTGGCATGAAAACCACAATCCATTTTCTAAGGGGATTCAAGAAGCAGTCAGAACACTCAACCATCTCTATCGTTCGGAAAATGCCTTGTGGGAACAGAATTATCAACCTGAAGGATTCGCTTGGCTGGATATTTCCAATGCAGATCAATCTGTATTGATATGGATGCGAAAGGGTTTAAACGAAGAGGATTTTCTGATTATCGCCGCCAATTTTACTCCTGTGCCTCGATTCAATTATCGAATTGGTGTACCGGAAGGAAGCTATTTTGAAATTTACAATTCTGACAGCCATTGGTTTGGAGGTAGTGGTATTGGCAACAGGCGATTGGAAGCATACCCAATTGAGCGAAACGGAGCTCCCTACTCTATCTCAGTAACCCTACCGCCGCTTGCCATGATTATTTTAAAACCTATCCATACTAACGATAGAAAAGATCCACCAACTCTCTAAGCCATACCCGTTCACGACCGGTCAACATCTTCGGTTGTAATCTCCACAACCAATTTCCCTCGGTCGTGCCTGGCGCGTTCATTCTTGCACTTGAATCCAAACCTAATATATCCTGAACCGGAATAATGACCGTTTCCGCAACCGAAGCATAAGCCTGTCGTATCAACACCTCATGAATATTGGATGCTTGTACTCGCTTGCCGGTATATTTCTGTATTCGTGCTTTATCCTCATTGGTCGATTCCAACTGATACCAACCCTTTGTAGTATTATTGTCATGAGTTCCCGTATATACCACAGAATTTGGAATATAATTATGCGGAATATCAACCGATGCAGCAGACGAGGGGCCAAAAGCAAATTGTAAAACACGCATTCCCGGCATACCTAAACGATCGCGTAATTTATAAACATCCTGCATGCTATCTCCCAAGTCTTCAGCGACAAAAGGCAAATTACCTAAAGTTGTACGCACCTGTTCAAAGAACTCCATTCCCGGACCTTTACGCCATTGCCCTACTTTGGCAGTAATGGCATCTGCGGGAATCTCCCAGTAAGCATCAAAGGCGCGAAAATGATCAAGCCGCACTGTATCGTAAAGCTTCAGATTTCTTTCTAATCGCTCGATCCACCATCGATAGCCATCTTCTTTCATTAATTCCCAATTGAATGTCGGCATCCCCCACAACTGTCCATCGACGCTAAAATAATCCGGGGGCACACCCGCCACAAAATTCGGAGAGCCGGATTCGTCTAGCGAAAACAAGTTTGGATGGACCCATACATCTACAGCATCATGATTCAAATAAAACGGGAGATCGCCCCAAATCTCAATAGATCGTTGGCGGCAATATTGCCTGATTTCCAGCCATTGCTTTTCAAATAAAAACTGTTGCCAAGCTATCTCATCTAAAGCTTCGGCATTTTCCCTTGCAAATAATTTTAAGGCTGAAGGATCGCGATGCTTGAATGCCTCAGGCCACTCATTCCAGGGTGATTGAAAATGGCTCCTTAAATTTACGAAGAGTGCAAAGTCTTGAAGCCAGTACACCTCCGATTCTTTATAAGCTTCAAAATCGGCTGCCAGCGCCGCATATCGATTTGGATGTTCCTTAAAGTTCCGAAATGCAAGGTTCAGCATTCCAGACTTAAACACCGAGGCAGCCTTGTAATCCACTTGAGCAGCTAAAGGAATTCGAAATCTGTCCAAATCATTCTCCGTTAGCAGACCTTCTTCTGCCAGTCGCTCCGGACAAATAAACAGTGGATTTCCGGCCATGGCAGAGATAGAGCTGTATGGTGAAAATCCGGCTTCTTCCTCAACCGGAGTAAGCGGGAGGATCTGCCATACCGACTGCTTGCTCCGACTCAAAAAATCAACGAAAGAACGTGCATGCCGTCCAAAATCGCCAATACCAAAATCCGATGGCAGGGAAAACACAGGCAAAAGCACACCTGCTTTTCGAGAATTGCGTTGCTGTTCGAAACGTAAAATTGCGATTGGCAATAACTCAAATAAATCTTTGATAAGAATTCGCCCCTCGTGCTTTATCGATTGATTATCCCAAATCATCCGAAATTGCTCAGGTGCCTCCGGTGGAATAATCAATCCGGTGTCCCTCCAGTCAAAGTCCTTACCCTTTTCGTCAGCTGTATGCAATCCTACCGCCACCAGATACCAAACTTGGTCGTATCTGCGGAAAAAGGCTAGTATTTTATCCGAATGTCGACCCGTTGCCTCGACAGGAATATACGCCCCACCCGAAAACACCAAACTATTTGATTTCCGTTCATTTAGAAGCGACTGCATCAACCATAACTTCAAACTACCATCCCCTCTTTGAGCCCATAATTCTGCTATCCTTTCTGTTCCTGTATTTTCAGAGCTATTAATCCGCTCCAACATCGCTTGTCGCAATCCAAAATCCACCGCCCTTCGATTGTCGGGGTCGACCAAACTCAAATCCTCCAATTCGGTCCCCTGATAAATATCCGGTACACCGGGACAAGTGCATTTCAACAGCAACTGAATTAATCCATTGACTAGGGCAGCATCTCGCAGTTGCTCCATGAAGCTATTCCATCTTTTCTGTAGCACCTCTGGCAAATCCAACATTCGATCGATAAATGCACAAGCTGCTGCCTCGTACCCCGTCGAACTCTCTTCCCAATCAGTATGCACACCACCCTCTCTTAATGCCTTAATTGCATATTCATGCAAACGCCCTCGATAAGATGCCACATCGCCACTCGACGATTCCACAGCCACCATCGTTTGCAGCAAGAGATACTTTTCATTATCATCCGGGGCAGTGTAAGAACGATCCCATTCCAAACAAGCTGCACTGAGCGGAAGCCAAAGTTCTGCCAGATCAGTAAGTACCTGAAGGCGTGCTCTTGCATCTTCTCCACGCTTAGTATCATGAGTAGCCGTAGCATTCATGGTCAACGGCCATTGCTCTGCCCGCTCTATCATCCGCTCATGGAATTTACCTACAGTGATACCGAACTGCTGTATGCTATCTCCTACATCATTATGACCTAAAAAGAGATTGTGGGTATACATTAATGTATCCTCCATTGCCTTTGCCATTAGCGGACCTGAATATTGCATCAATCTTTTACAGAACCGCAAAGCAGTTAAATCTTCCTTAGGATCACCCGAACTCTCAAACCAGATTTTCTCGAAAAACACGACTGCCTCAGTCAGCCAGGGCCTTTCAGCTTTAATCCGATCAAGCAGCCGCTTTAGCGCAGCAGCATCTTCTTGCTTTAATGGAATAGCATCTGGATAATATCGGTAAACAGGACTGTAAATAAGTATCTGAGCGATAGCCTCACTTATCGTTTCCAAAACCTGCGGGGTATTGTATTTTTGAAAAGAAGGCAACTGGACTACCTCACTATACAATTGAGACAACTCGCCTTTCATATTATGGTACAACACTTTAGACTTTTGATACCGCAATTGTCTATTCACTCCGCCGGCTGCAGCATTGATGGAATTATAAAATTTAGTAAAAGCCGGCGCGGCAGTCGGATTTATCAATAATTGATTCACCATCGCCATAAAATCATAACCGGTAGTGCCCTGAACCGGCCAATGCTTTGGCAGTTTTTCCTCTTGTTCCAAAATCTTCTCTACCACAATATAGCTATCGGCACCGGCAGCCATTCGCAAGCGATAGAGATATTCGTTGGGATCTAGCAGCCCATCCACATGATCCACTCTAATCCCGTTTATATACCCCTTCGAAATAAAATCCAGAACCTTGCGGTGATAAGTGGCAAACACTTCTGGTCGATCCATTCGGAGTGAGATAAGTCCGTTGACTGTAAAAAACCTCCTGTAGTTTATTCTTTGATTGGTTTCCTGCCAATGACACAAGCGATAAAACTGTGTATTGGCCAGATGCATCATAGCCGCGGGATCCAACGAAATTTCATTCAGTCGCTTGTCTAACCATTCTCTAACCGAATCGCGCTGCAATAATGCTCCTAATAACTGCCAATGGCGGTCATGATTTGCCATTTGGCGATCGTTCGTAACAGCTCGAGACCAATCTTCTGCTTCCGAATTACCGGCTAATAAATACGGGTATGCATCGAGCCTAAGTGGCCATTTCATCCCCTCGAAATGCAATACACATCGCAGATCCTTCCTGATCACTCTTAAACCTCCATTCTCAACTATCACCTCAAGTGAGTCCTGTAAAAAAGGCACCATTAATGGATCACGATCAAAATCTGTTGTAATATCGAAGAACTCGGCATAATCAGAATGCCTACCCTTTTCCAAAACATCCATTAGCCATAGATTGGTAGTATGGTATGCCATATGATTGGGGACAATGTCTTGAATCCAGCCAATTTGGTATTGATGTAATAACTGAATGCACTCTTCCCATTCTTCCAAACTCCCAATTTCAGGATTGATAATATTGGGATCTGTTCCGTCGTACCCGTGCATACTACCGGGTACTGCGCTGAATATCGGGGAAGAATAAATAGTACCTACCCCAAGGTCTGCCAAATATGGAATAATCCGCTTCAGTTCACACAAACGGAACTCCTTATGAAACTGAATTCGATAGGTAGCAACAGGGTTATACATACTTGGCAATTGAACTATTTAATGAACAAGACCTTGCCTCCATCACAAAGCCCCTTATCGAACAAACTTATTTCTGTATGAGAACGAAAAAGACCATGCCAATTGAAGACATGTAAGTCCAGTGGCATATTTTTTTGAACCTATTGTTATATGACTCGTTCAAAAAGAAAAAAGTTACTTTATATCATCGGATCAGTAGCATTATTATTGATCATACTCCGACTCCTTTTACCTTCAATTGTGTTGAAATACGCTAACAAACAATTGCAGGAAATGGAAGGCTACCACGGCGGTGTCGGTGATATCGATATAGCCCTTTACCGTGGTGCTTATCAATTAGATCGGTTTTATATCAACAAGGTAGATTCTGCGACAGGTGAGCAAACTGAATTTTTCAGTGCAGAGGTCATCGATTTGTCAATTGAATGGCGTGCTTTGCTCAATGGCAAGATTGTGGGTGAACTCATCTTCTTTTCACCCAAATTGGTCTTCACGAAAGATAAGGCTGAGTTGGGAGATGTCGCTAAGGACACCAATGATTTTCGAAAAGTACTTAAGGACTTTATGCCCTTGAAAGTCAATCGATTTGAAGTGCACAACGGAAGTATTCACTATGTAGATGCGACTGTAGATCCTGCTATAGATATCTTCCTGGAAAACACCTACATACTGGCAAAAAATCTGAAGAATACCGAAAGTCGAAAAGAATTACTACCGACTCCTATAGAATTACGCGCAGATGCGTATGGCGGTCATTTGCGACTGGATATGAAAATGAACGCGCTGGAGCAGCAACCCACCTTCGATCTGACTGCAGAATTGGAGCGAACAGATCTTACTCAGTTGAATGAATTTTTCATAGCATACGGAGGATTTGATGTAAACAAAGGCACTATGGGATTGTACTCCGAGTTCGCCGCGAAAGATGGAAAGTTCAAAGGCTATGTAAAACCGATCATCAAGGACCTGCGCGTGTTGGGACCGGAGGACAAAGACGAAAACTTATTACAAAAAGCCAAGGAAGGAGTTGTAGATGCGGTTGGGACCGTATTCAAGAATCCCCGTAAAAAGCAGTTGGCAACTAAAGTCCCCATCGAGGGTGATTTTTCTGATCCCTCAGCAAATACACTTGAGGCGATTTGGGAAGTGTTGAAGAACGCATTTATAGAAGCTTTGATGCCTTCGGTGGATAATGAAATCAATATAGAATCGGCTACCACAGTAGAAGAAGACAAACCTAATTTGCTACAGCGCATCTTCGGGTCAGGTAAAAAAGAAGAACCTGAACCACCGGCTGAAAAGAAAAAGCCCGAGGGACTTTATCGTAATAACACTTCTACATCCCGACAAAATTAACCGGCATCCCAATCAACTTCGGGCACAGGAAACCCCACGGGATATTTGTATATTCACGTAAAACCAAGGCAGCGGCATTAAATATTTTATGACACTTTCTTAATTAAGAAGGTCATGACGAAATTTGATCCTATTAAGCATCAACGGCGGTCGATAAGGCTATCAGGCTATGATTATAGCCAAGCGGGCTTGTATTTTGTAACGATAATTTGTCAAGATAGGGCTCATTTGTTCGGGGCGGTAGAAGACGGTGTCATGCATTTGAATGAAATAGGGCAAATAGCCTTTGATGAGTGGCTGCGTACTGAGGAGGTTAGAGATAACATCGCATTACACGAATTTATTATCATGCCTAACCATCTTCATGGCATTATTGAGATACTATTTCCCAAAAAACCATACTCCCCCGTAGGAGAATTTCGTTCCCCTAGTCATACCATAGGCTCTCTAGTAAGAGGATATAAAATAGCGACGATAAAAAAAATAAAAGAACTACTTAATACGGAGGAAGGAAAGGGCGAAGGCGAGAGCGGCGGTAGGGGCGGTGGCAAAAGTGATAGTAAGGGCAACAGTAAGGGCGACTGTAAGGGCGACTGTAAGGGCAAATTGCAATTCGCCCATACAGCCCATACAGCCCATACAGCCCCTACCGCCCTTATAGAAAAAATAAAATCCCTGGACTACCGGATATGGCATCGAAACTACCATGAGCATATAATCCGAGACGAGCGGGCTTATAAAAACATTCGTGAATACATCATCGATAATCCCCTACGATGGGATGAGGATAATCTTAAAAGCGACTTTTAGGTAGGGAATGAATATCCCTAGTTAGGTGTCCAGCAAAAATCCAAACGCTACTGCCGTGCCAAACCCCACGGGATATTTGTATATTCACTCAAAACCGATTTATGATAGAACAAGTAGAGATAGACCTGCTGAAATTTGACGATTATCGGGAGTTGATCACTGCTATGAAGGCTTCTTATAGTCAGTGGCAAGGAAGCTTTTGGAGTGAAGATGCCATTAAAAATCTGATTAAAAAATTTCCGGAAGGTCAAATCGTGATTAGAGTCGGTGGGGTTGTTGTAGGATGTGCCCTCTCCTTGATCGTCGACTACAAGAAATTTGGAGATAAGCATACTTACCGACAAATAACCGGCAATTATACTTTTAATACCCATAATTCCAACGGTGATACCTTATATGGTATCGAGATATTTATTCACCCCGACTATCGTGGTTTGCGGTTGGGCCGGAGATTGTACGATGCACGAAAAGAATTGTGTGAGCGACTCAATCTCAAGGCGATCATATTCGGTGGCAGGTTGCCCGACTATCATAAGTATGCAACTGAAATGTCGCCCAAGGAGTACATCCAAAAAGTAAGAAATAAAGAACTCTTTGATCCCGTATTATCCTTTCAGTTGGCCAATGATTTTCATATTCGGCGAGTACTCCATCATTATCTTCCCGAAGATCGCGAAAGCAGGGAATATGCAACACTAATGCAGTGGCTCAACGCACATTATGATCCTGATCCAAAGAATCTCTTTAGTGTCAAAACATTCGTCAGACTGGGCTTGATACAATGGCAGATGCGCCCTTATAAGGACATCGATGAGATGTTTACTCAGGTAGAATATTTTGTGGATGCGGTGGCCGCATATCAATCCGATTTTGCTCTGTTTCCGGAATTATTCAATGGCCCGTTGCTTGCCGGCTTCAATCATCTTTCAGAAGCCGAGGCCATGCGTGAATTAGCATTGTATACTCCGGAAATTACCAGACGATTTAGAGAATTGGCGATCCGATATAATGTAAACATTATTACAGGTAGCTTTCCAAGTTTGGAAGACAACATCTTAAAAAACATCGGCTTTGTTTGTCATCGCAGTGGCACTCTAGATAAGTACGAAAAAATCCATATTACCCCCGACGAGGCAAAGCACTGGGGTATACAGGGAGGTAATTCTTTAAAAGTATTCGATACGGATTCTGGCCGCATAGGGGTATTGATTTGCTATGATGTAGAGTTTCCGGAACTGAGTCGGTTATTAGCAGATGAAGGGATGGAAATTTTATTCGTTCCCTTCCTCACTGACACCCAGAATGCTTATATGCGTGTTAGATTATGCGCTCAGGCGCGCGCCATTGAGAATGAATGTTTCGTTGCCATTGCCGGAAGTGTTGGCAACCTACCTAAAGTGGCCAATATGGATATTCAGTATTCTCAGGCAGCTGTCTTTACACCGAGTGATTTTGGATTCCCATCTAACTGTATCAAAACGGAGGCTACTGCCAATACCGAAATGATTTTGATTTCAGAAGTAGATCTCTCTTTACTACATGAATTACATGAGTATGGGAGTGTGAGAAATCTGAAAGACAGGCGTAAAGATTTTTATAAGCTGCAAATGCAGGAGAAGAAATCAAATTAAATATAGACCGGATTAGATAAATACCAGCCCGTTGAAAATGAACTCGCGGCACAGATCTTTGCGCTTATACCACTCTCATGCTTCCTAAGGACCGTTACTATTTGGCTCGCGCTAAATCGGGACTTTTTCATAGTTCAAAAATTTTAAAGTTAAGGATTTTGCCCTACTTTAGATTTTACGAACTTCGGGGAACCCGACAGGGAATCTGACAATTATTAATCATTAATCTCAGATATTTGAGAAGCGATCAATAAAAAAGAGTCCGCCTTGCGACGGACTCTTCCTGTTGATATTGTGTTGTTGCTATTATTGCACCTGAACTTGCTTGGTTTCTGTAATTCCTCCGTGCACTACCTGAACGGAGTATATTCCCGGTACCAAATTTCCGGTTGGCAATTGCATTTGGCGAGTTCCCGCATCGGGCTGTGCTTGTAAAACTGTTCGGCCTAACATATCACTCACTCTTACAGAAGCAATATCCTGAGTTCCTGCATCTATTTTTATAAAGCCTGAAGCAGGGTTCGGGTAAACTTTGAGAGCATTTAAAGATGCAACTGCCTCTACACCTCCGGTGGTATTGTCTTCATATGTTTCATATTTGAAAATATAATTGAAATCCCACTGTTTTACATCCCAGAATCCGCCGACATCCCAAGTTTTAGTACTGATATCGGTGATCCGATCGTACTGATTATAGGTAAATAGGATTTGGGCATCATTCTCCCATTTGTTGTTAATATCATCCCATTCTTGCATTGTGATCGTAGTTGTTCTGTTGTTTCCGGAGGTAGAATAACTGTACAAATATCTATAATCCGTATCCCAGGAACTTCCTGTCCAATAAGATACAACTATATTTTCCGGATCTCCATTGGCATCATAGTTATACACTGCCCTGCTTGAATTTTCCCACTGCGAGTTGATAATATTCCAACTTTGGAACACCCTCTGTTCGAGTCGACCGTTTGCATCCCGGGTAAACGTCCCACGGTAATTGTTAACCCAACTTGTTGAGATAGGCTCCCAATTTTGTTCAATCATCGTAGCCCAGTAGTTATTATCGTAGCCGTAAACATTGCGGAATTGATTGACGAACGCATTCTGAATTGTTGACCAATTCTGGTTAGTCAGGCTAGTTAGGTCAGAGCCTGTATAATTAAATGTGTACCGATTCTGGGTTTCCCAGGTCGAGGTTCCGTTATCGTAAGACTCGTCAAGTACTTCCGAGAAATCTTTGGCTGCATTATATTGAAGCGTAGTTCTGTAATTTGGCTCCCAAGCGGCCCCATCCCAACTATCACTCTGCGTCGCTGTCAGGTTTTTATCGTTATTCCATGTTAAGATCTGTCTGTCGGAATTTTCCCAAATCCCACCGCTTAATTCTTTGGATGTCATCACATTCAACATTCCATTATCAAGGGTTGCAAAAGATTTTAAGTCTAAATTCGAATAAGACATATCACCATTATCCCAAGAATAATTATGCATGGAGTCGAGTGTCATCGTCCTGTATAAAGGGATCGTCATTTCGAACTCATGCTTAGGTGGATCCATTGCAAATATTTCTCCAAATTGAGCCATTACCATAAACCCTGCATAATCGAAATCACCGCCTCGCAAGCCGCTCCAGAAGAATCTCATAGAATCGGAACCGCCGACCCAACTGCCTCCATCATATTCCATCATATGCGCCGAAACAAGCCGGGCACGGGTCGCTGTAGTCTTAGCCGCCCCGGACGGAGCACTCAGGACAAGCGGGAAATGCCCGTTTTTCATGGAGAATCGCTCCTTAATGGATTTCTCAAAACGCGAGTTTAACCCACCGATATCGATTGTGTTATACTGCGCCACAGTCGGAAATGACAGGGAAATCCCAATAGCAATCGGGCAAATACCCTTTAGTAAACTTTTGTATTTCATATTGAAAAGGTTTTAACATTACATTACGTTAAAAAAATCATGCCAATATAAACCAATTTCTGCTCTTCATAATATAAAATTTCTAGAAATCCATTATTGCATTAAAAAATGCCGACATAAGGTGGCACGGTTTTAACCATTTAGGGAGACGATAATAAATAATTGAATTTATGAATAAAGATGGTGCAAAAATCAGCGTCTGGCAAAATGGAAGTTTTCTGCCCACCAATAAACTTCAACAAGATTTAATGTATGATGTAGTTATCGCAGGTGCCGGCATCACCGGTCTTACCACCGCTCTTCTCTTACAGCAACAGGGTATGAAATGTGTCCTAGCAGATGCCCATAGTATTGGCTTTGGAAGCTCCGGAGGAACAACAGCTCATTTGAATACCATGCTGGATTCAAGCTATGCAGATATCACCAATAATTTTGGTGCAGAAGCAGCAAAACTCTGTTTTCAAGCCACCACTGAAGCCATTCAACTTGTAGAAAAATTATCCCGAAATAATGTAAGACCAACAGGCTTCTCCTATAAAACAGGCTACCTGTTTGCAAAAAATGAGGAACAAGCTAGTCAACTTGAAAAGATTGTAGCCGCAGCCAAAGATGTCGGAGTTCCAATTCAGTTCACCGATTCCATACCCCTGATTTCCGAGGTTCATTCAGCTTGCAGCTTCCACCAACAAGCAGAATTATCAATTAACGATTATCTGCTGGAATTGGCTACGGCTTTCGAACAAGCAGGAGGTGTAATTTTACAACACTGCACCGTCTATCTGCCGGAACATGAGGGATCCGTCCCCACCTCAGTCGGTAACATCAATACCAAGAAAGTCGTATTCGCTACCCATATTCCTCCCGGCGTTAACATCCTGCATTTCCGTTGCGCACCCTACCGTAGTTATGCTGCCGCGGTAACCTTGCAAGACGAGAATTATCCCGACGGATTGATTTACGATATGGAAGATCCATATCATTATTATCGGACTTTAATAAGAGGCGATAAAAAATACCTGATTGCGGGAGGATTCGATCATAAAACAGGTCATGAAGAAAATACAGATGTCCGATTCCGAACAATGCGGGCCTTTCTTCATAATAATTTCAATATTAACTCCATAGATTTCCAGTGGTCATCACAATATTATATTCCCGCAGACGGCCTCCCTTATATAGGCTTACTGCCTGGATATGACCATGTATATACCGGTACCGGGTTTAATGGAGATGGAATGACATTGGGTACACTGAGTGCAATAATTATTTCTGAAGAAATTCTCGGAAGAGAAAATAAATATGCAGCCCTATTTCGTCCCTCACGTATCAAACCAATCGCCGGATTCACCGCCTTCGTAAAAGAAAACGCCGATGTAATCAGTCAGTTCATCGGCAAACGATTCGCTTACGAACAACTGGAATCTCTGGCCTCTCTCGCTAATGGGGAAGCAAGTCTGGCCTCGTATGAAGGTCATAAAATAGCTCTTTATAAAGACGAGAAAGGCAAACTACACGCGCTCGATCCGGTTTGCCCGCACGCCAAATGCATCGTCGGTTGGAACAGTGCTGAAAAAACCTGGGACTGCCCCTGCCATGGAGCCAGGTACGCACCCGACGGCACCCTACTCACCGGTCCGGCAACCAAAGGTCTTACTAAACTAAGTCTCGGAAATCTATGACCACTGCTTTCAAAAAAAATAAACCATCGCAACATAAACGAAACAAATCCAATTTATGGTAACCACAGAAGAACAAAAAAAAGAAGCCCATGCATTTTATAACGAGGCATTGTCACTGTTGATTGAGTCAGGTGTTCCGTTCCTACTAGGTGGTGCCTTTGCGACTTTCCACTATACTAATATCTATAGGGACACTAAGGATTTGGATATTTTCTGCCGTCCCTCAGATTATCCAAAAATCATGAAATTCTTCGCGGAGCAAGGATTTAAAACCGAACTCCACGACGCCCGCTGGATTGTAAAAATCTTTAGTGGCTCCTATTTTATCGATGTTATTTTCAACTCCGTCAACAATATATGCAGGGTCGATGATAGCTGGTTCGAGTCCGCCTCTGATGGTATTTTCGCAGGAATCCCGGTTAAATTCTTATCCGCCGAAGACCTGATCTGGTGTAAGTCATACGTCCTAAATCGAGAACGCTATGATGGAGCCGATATCAACCATATCATTCTGAAATACGGAACGAATCTGAATTGGAACAAAATCCTGTTCCGACTGGATCCACACTGGCATTTGCTACTCTCAGCATTAGTTCAGTTCCAGTTTGTTTACCCAAGTGAACATCAGGAGATCATACCAAGATGGCTGATCGACGAACTCCTGAGACGAACTACCGAGCAATACGAATTACCACCGCCGGTAGAACGGGTTTGCAGAGGTCCTATCATCGATAACACACAATACCGAATTGATGTCGTTGACTGGAACTACAAATCATATACCATTAAAACTGTGTAAAGATGAATGGAGCAGGAGCACTGAGAATTGCAGCAACAGGAGATTTGCATGTTCGGGAGACTGATGGCGGCAAATGGACTGCCTTATTTCAGAAGATATCAACAGAAGCAGATGTTTTAGTTATCTGTGGCGACCTCACCGATACCGGTGATGAGGCCGAAGCCCGTGTACTGGCGAACGAATTGCAAGCATGTACCATTCCGGTTGTGGCTGTCTTGGGAAACCATGATTACGAAAAAGGAAGACATAAAACGATTCGGGAAATCATCCAGAATAATAATGTGCATATTCTCGACGGGGAATCTATCATGATCGGAGGGGTAGGTTTTGCCGGTGTTAAGGGATTTGGAGGCGGATTCGATAATCATATGTTATCGATGTTTGGGGAACAGGCAATGAAATCATTTGTCCAGGAAGCCGTAGACGAAACATTACATTTGGAACGAGCTTTGGCCAGGCTAGATCAGGAATTCGGTCCGATCCAAAAATTTGCCATCTTACATTATTCCCCCTTTCTGGCTACGGTAGTCGGGGAACCTGAATCTGTATATCCTTTTCTCGGGTGTTCCAGATTAGCAGAACCTATTGCGATGCGATCGGTTGAAGCAGTTTTTCACGGACATGCGCATGCCGGCACCGCGCATGCAAAAATATCCGATGAATTGAATGTGTACAATGTCTCGATTCCCGTTCTTTTGAAGACGGGTTTGGAAGAACCCTACATGGTTTATAATACCCTGGCTAAATCTAAACTTTAAAAATCAAGTCCAAATCCCAAAATCCAATTGCGACCAGGCATGGGTCGACCCGCCACGACTTCGTATCGCTGACCGAAAATATTGTTGATTTGCGCCATCAACTGAAAGGACACATCTAACCGAACAAATCGACACATAGCCTGAATATTTCCGGTATGAAACGCTGGTAGCAATTGCGACTCGTCGGTAGTCAGGAAGCGATATCCGGTATAAACATGATTGTAATTGAGGTACAAGGAGCGAATGCTTAGTCCGCCATTGGCCTGCCATTGCCAATATGGGGTATAGGGAATCTGCATACCAATGCTGCCGTCATTTGGCACATGACTAGCCTTGGTAGCGGCTCGGATCCATGAGGCGGCACCATTCAGATGCCAATCAAAAACACCGGTTTTCCATAATGCCTTACCCGATACCTCTACTCCCCGGCTCTGTACTTCTGCAATATTGTGCGGAGTCCAGATTGCTCCTCCAAACCAGAGTGTCCAATCCTTGATATCCCTATTGAACAAAGTAGTTTCATGAGTGAATCTGAAACGAGACGATGTTTTCACCCTTACCACATATCCCATTTCTTCTGCCCATCCATGCTCAGGACGGAGTTGCTCGTTACCACCGGGCTGATAATACCACTCATTCAAACTGGGCGCCCGAAAGGTTCTTTGAATATTTCCTTTTAGCTCCAGCCATGGCATTAATCGATATGCCAAATTAAAGCCAGGCAAGAGCATTTCAGAATTTCCTGCTCGCTCAGCTCTGAAGCTCGCCGCTACTGTCATTCGATCTGCAAATAACGGATAGCGCAATGCGCCGGCAAATGCGATCCGGGTTTGAGATCTTAGACTGCCGTCCTTCCGCTCCAGCCAGAGCCATTGTATGGGTACAAACAAATTCAGGTCAGCACGCCCGAGCAACTTCCGACGAAGACCCAGCTCTTGATAATAATGTCCGGAACGATTCCGTGCATCCATCCGCACTGCTGAGTCCCGGTAGGCCATAAGATCTTGCATATAGGCAGATTTCAGGTACCAAACCGTGGCACGAGCACGATGCTCCCATTGCGCAAGTACTCGGGCTGAACGATCATCTTGTTCTTTCACCGAACTCGATTCAAAAATTGCGGGAGGTATTTGCCTAAAGTATTGTTGTCCCCATAACGATAGACGAAATTCGTTTTTTGCATTTGGCCTATACCCCATGTTCAACTGTGCTCCGCCACCCTGCAATCTAGAATGATCCATCGCACGCAACTGCCCGTCGCGATGAAAATAAGGAAAGTTATTCTGAGCTTGCTGCCCGAAGAAATTACCACTTAAATACCATTTCTTTTCAGTCCAACTCATTTTAAGCCCAGCCTGGTACTGACCAAAACTCCCCATACCGGCAGATAACTTTGTACGAAGACTTCGCGCAGAATCATATACAGGAGCGTCATTCTCCAGCAACAAAACCCCACCCACATTGCCACTCCCAAACAATGAAGCCGATCCGCCATAGAGAATGGTTACCTGGTCGACTGCTGAAACAGGAAGCAGAGAAACATCTGCCATTCCCAATGCGGCATTATGAATCGGTACCCCATTCCACAAGACTTGCGATTGAGCTGCGGATGAACCACGGAAATTTAGCGTAGCTAAGCCGTTTATCCCATATGATTTAATAAATACGGGAGTTTGCTGATACAGTAATTGAACAATGCTTTGCCTTTCATAAATCTGCAGCTGCTGCTTTTCCAAGTTAATTGTCTTCTGACCCGGGGAAAATAGCTTCAACTTTTCGTCTGACTGTACCTCTGGCTTCTTCACTCCCAGAACTTGCACTTCAATTAGGGTATCGCTTAGAATCTGTGCAGCGGAAAAATGACATTGAAGAAATCCTATCCAAAAAACCAAGCCTACTCTGCGGAAAACGCCGATCGACATCATCCGCGTACAAAAGCCCTGCAGAGCACTTATTAGCGAGGTTAATTTGAAGAATTGCTGCATTATTCAGGAAAATAAAAATGGCCCGGACCAGCACCGGTGGTAAACTGACCGACCAACGAACCGTCCGGACGGTATATAAATACTAAACCTTTTTGAATAAAACCTCTGGGGTCGCCGACATAAATTAATCCAGTCGCCGGTTCAATTCCCAGCGCCCAGAAATACTGATACTTATTCGTTCCGATAAATGGCTGATCGGGAATTTTATCTGCATCGATACTCATTCTATACACTCCATTCTTTACCGATTTATTATCGTAATCTACAGCAATAAAATAGAGGGTGTCCTGAGTTTTGTTCCAGGTAGGACGGATCAAATCTCCGGTACCCGAAAATCGAAAGCTCTTGAGAAGGTTACCGCTGCGCGGATCAATTTGTGAGATATAAGCCGCCTTGCCTCCTACGGCGTCTCCGGAGAATACCCATAATCGACCATTTTTATCAGCCACCACATCCTGAGGGGCATAGCCCTCCAATTGGAAACGACGAATGATCTGACCCGATCCAGGATCCAGTGCAAATAACTCTTTATTGGTCGTATCCCAAGCGCAAACATATAATACACCTTGGTGAAGTAACATCCCTTCGGGGTTACGGGCCGGCAACTGAATACTCCCGCTGATAGCACGACCGGAAAAATCGACGCGATACAATTGATTGGAAAAGATGGAAGATAAATAGCCCGTTTGTTCGTCGGTGCGCACCAAATATCTGGGTTTAGAAACGGAAATTTCAGTCTTCAACTTCCAGTCACCACCGTCGAGAATCACAATTTTATCAGAGTTGTTAATACATAGCCAATAATCATCTGCGAATACAGTCATGCTAAGAAATACATCACCTAGTTCCTTCTGGTTCGCCATGTAAAAAACATCCTCGTAAACACTATCCCGATCCGGCAGATAGAGGGTTAGCGCACTATTACCGCTACCCATATTCCCCTCACAGACTACATATACACTGCGTTCTGTAGGGGGAACTTCAGGGGCGGGTGACAAGTCTGACTGCTTTTTTTCCTGACATCCGGTCAGGAAAAAAACGCCTGCCAGCCAAAGAATTAACTTTTGGAGATGCATATTGTTTGTTTCTGAGCTGAAGCAAATTCCAGAGTTAGATAATAAATCCCTACCGGAAGATGCTGCATATCGATTTGATAATTACCGTCTGAAAAGCTTAGTCTTTGTACAATAGACCCGGTTGGGTTCATTAATACCCCTGCAATCAAAGCTCCCCGTTCGGCCTTAATAAACAAGCGGTCGCTAACCGGATTGGGGTAAACCCGAACAGAAGCCATGTCATCCCATTGTTGCACACCATTAGCTTGTTGGTGAATCACCCCAACCGCATCAAGGTCAAAACCTCCTGTACCGATATCATAGGGTGTGGGATATGGATCATTGATTCGATTTCCGTCTTTGTCCTTAGAACCGTAGGTTTCGTCTAAAGATCCGACCACATCGACAATACGCACATGAGTAATCCGGTTAATATCCAAACCGGGGGTACCTGCCAGTTCTTCGAGATCGAAGGGAGTGCCAAACCGAGATCGGTACTTACCCGCGAGATTATGGATTTCCCGCGCATTGATAAATTCTCCTGCACCCGCAATCTGATGTGTATCCTGTACATGACAAGACGCAGGGAAGCGGGTAAAATTGATTCCATCCGAGCTTACTTCCACAAAAGCCAGTTCCAAATAAGCCTGTTCCGGATCTTGAGGATGTAGAAAACCATTCTCGAACACCGCAAAATCAGCACCGGGTCCGTTTACAATAAATCCCGGGAACGTAAGCACTGCCACCCCGCTATCTCCCAGACTCACAACTTGGTTATCAGCAGGTCCGGTCCCCATATTTTCTTCGCCGGAAAACACCCTCCCTAATCCGGGCTGTGCTATATCCAAGTAACCTCGGGTAATAACACAACCGGAAGCCCAGGCGGTAATATCCGGACTGTTATGGGGGATAGCGGTACTGCCGGCGATTCCCACCTGAGGCGGGAACTGAGCCATAGTAGATTCGGCGATCATGCTGCAGCACCAAATTATTGTCAGAAATCTTTTCACGATCAATTTTTTAAAGCTTTTGAAAACGAATTACCGACTTGCGGTTTTGTTGTACGAGTACGAGTTGATAGATTCCCGGTAACAACCCGCTTGTTTCGATCTTGGTTATATTATCGCTGATGGTGAAATTGCCAACAACTCTGCCAGCAATATCGGTAAGAATCAAGCGACCTTCGGAAGAACCTGTCTGAACAAAGAGGCGATCCTGCACCGGATTGGGATAAATCCGGATATCGTTGGCGATAGCCGACGCCACTGATTTAGATCCTGTGTAATCTTCATCGGTAGTGAAATCGTCAAGACAAAAATAGATGGGTTTGTCGGGGTCGGAGCAAGCAACCCGAACTAACACACTGTCTACTGCCCCAAGGACTGAAAGATCCAGCCACTCCCAAGAATCTACTAGTTTGTGCTCTGCAGGATCAGAGGAACGGAAATCGGCCAGGTAAAACTCGACACTGTCTGCAGTTAAACTACCCTCGAAGTAACCGAACACAGTCATTTTCATCCATTCATTTTCGGCACCATCAAAAATATCGGGGGCAAACGGGTCACCTTCCTTCATACTTTTATAAGCATAATTGGAGTTAGTAACATACATACCTCTTACCGGTTTGCCTTGAGCGGCTCCGCGAAGATGAATAATATTGGCAGTATCCCAGGCCACCACATAAACATCAGAATTATTAGCGCCCTTTCCCGGTCTGGCGGCATACATATTCATATATCCCGGAGTGACGGTGTCGGTCATATTAGAATAGGCGAAACCCTTAGACCAAAACGTCATACCCCATCCGGTATCATACACACAAGGGAAATAAGCAAGTCCGTCCTGAAAACCCACGTCACCACCCGGGGTATCATAGTTTACATAAAACGTGTCTGAAGACGAAAGGGGTAAACTTTCAAAATCCGCGACGGTTTGAGCGGAAGCAGTTAAAGATCCAATCAGAAAAGGAAGAATTACAAGTCTGCGCATAGCATTTTTTTTTGTTAATAAAATATATTGCTACGGGCATGCAGGCAGGAAAGAACAGGAGGTATCCGTAAAAATAAATATGAAGTAGCACCTGTGCTCATCTGCGCTTTTATCCCGAAAGCGGCGATAAGTATATTTTGAAGGCAGGTCTTCTGACTTACTTCATCTTTTGCGACCTTCCCATACGCCGGAGCAGTACAGTGGTAATGTGGATGCAAAAGATTATTTATGAAGCTTACAGCATCGGGTAATGTCCCGGATTCTCACCGGGTTCCCTTTTCATCCCAAAATTTGGGAACCTTCTGGGCGCAAAGATAGCCCGAGAGTGACAACTATCCAATAAATTTTTCAATATTTTTTTTGTTAGACTACTCTAAAATTATATTTTTGTCTAACTAAAATTCATCATCTACATAATTTCACTGTCGTATATGTTTGATAAAATAGTCGTTTATCTGGAGCAAATCCCCCCCACCTTAGCAGCATTGTATGCTACTACATTTACCTGGTTGTTGACGGCCATTGGGGCTTCGCTGGTATTATTTTTCAAGAACATGAACCGTGCGGTATTAGACGGGATGTTAGGATTTACCGGAGGTGTAATGGTCGCTGCGAGCTTTTGGAGCTTGTTGGCACCGGCCATAGAAATGTCAGGTGGCACTGGCTTTACCAAAGTTATGCCCTCAGTAGTCGGCTTTTTGTCGGGCGCTTTATTTCTTTTCTTGTTAGATAAGCTAATGCCTCATTTGCATATCAATTTTAAAGAAACGGAAGGTGTCGCTTCGCCTTGGCAACGTACCACCCTGCTGGTATTGGCGATTACGCTCCATAATATACCGGAGGGATTAGCGGTGGGAGTGCTTTTTGGGGGTGTCGCTGCAGGAGTTCCCGAAACCTCTGTGGCCGGAGCGGTGGTACTCGCGCTTGGTATCGGACTTCAAAATCTTCCTGAAGGATTTGCAGTGGCCATGCCATTGAGAAGAATGGGCATGAGTCGTAAAAAGAGTTTTTTGTACGGACAATCATCGGCTTTAGTAGAACCGGTTGCCGGCGTTTTAGGTGCCATGGCAGTGAGCTTTTTCACACCCATTCTACCTTATGCGCTTGCATTTGCTGCCGGCGCAATGATTTATGTTGTAGTCGAGGAAGTGATCCCGGAGACTCAATTAGACAAGTACACGGATATCGCCACATTAGGGTTTATTGGAGGCTTCGTCATAATGATGGCTTTGGATGTCGCACTTGGATAAGTCGGTTATCCGTTCTGACTTAATCCATCCTCTGCCGCATAGCTTCATAAAGTATCATACCGGTAGCTACCGACACATTGAGGGAATCGAATTTGCCGGCCATCGGTATATAAACCAATTGGTCGGCTCTTCGGATTACATCCTTACTAATCCCCTTATCCTCTGCCCCCATAACAATTGCGGTGGGCACAGTAAAATTGGCTTTGTGCACGGGAATGCTCTCCTGCATCCAGCTTCCTATTACCTGAATCCCATTCATCCGCAACACATCGATCGCCTGCTCTACTGAGGGCGTTCGGCATAACATTATCCGGTGAATCGCTCCTGCCGAAGCCTTTATCGCTTCTTCTGTAATCGAAGCCGCATTTGAGGTTGGGAGTATCAAACCCTGTGCCCCGCAACACAATGCAGTTCTTGCGATCGCGCCTACGTTTCTGACATCGGTTACGCTATCCAATAAGACAAATAAAGGGGTTTCACCCTTCTCCACTACAAAGGAAATTGCATTTTGCAGATCGGTATATTGCAGCAAAGAAGCCCATGCTACCACGCCTTGGTGTGCCACCCTGGTGAGGTTATTCAACTTCTCCACCGGCACCATACTCAGCGGCACATGCATGTCCCGCGCCAGTCGACGAATTTCCTGAATATCAGGACCGGTGGCAGTGCGGAGCATAAATATTTTCTCTATCGAAGCGCCCTGCTGCAAGGATTCCAGAACCGGCTTTCGACCTATCAGCAGTGGAAGAGATTTTTTCAAAGGAAAGTATATTAGATAAAAAAAATAATCCCCCTCAACCAAAGTATCCATTGGATCAGGGGGCAAAAATAGTTAATTAAAAATTAGCTCATGTTGTGAAACACACGCTGCACGTCGTCGTCTTGCTCCAATCTTTCGATCAGTTTAAACACATCGTCCGACTGTTCTTCGGTCAGTTCAACTGTAGTACCTGGGATCCACTCCAATTCAGCGGATACCGGTGTAATTTGTCTTTCTTCCAATGCTTTTTGAAGATTTCCGAAATCCCCAAATGCGCATCTTGCCACCAGCATTCCTTCGCTGTCCTCACCCAATTCTTCCAGGCCGGCATCGATCAATTCCAATTCCAGATCATCTGGATTCAATCCCTCGGGTTGCAGCTTAAACACACCCATATGTTTGAACAAAAAGGATACAGAACCACTGTTACCCAGCGAACCACCGCCTTTGTTGAAATGAGATCTTACGTTTGCTACTGTACGCGTAGTATTATCAGTAGCTGTTTCTACAAGTATTGCGACTCCATGGGGAGCATATCCTTCATACAATACCTCTTCAAAATTGCTGGTATCTTTTCCCAGCGCATTCTTAATTGCAGATTCTACGCGATCCTTAGGCATATTCACACTCTTCGCATTCTGAATGATGCGTCGGAGCATGGGGTTGTTGATCGGATCAGGACCACCCTGCTTCACTGCGATTGCAATTTCCTTACCTATACGTGTGAACTGTTTCGCCATACGATCGTATCGCGCGAACATCTTCGATTTACGAACTTCAAATATGCGACCCATACCGGATTGAATTCATTATTATTAGTGCAACAAAAATAGAAAATCAAAGCTTAAATGAAAACCGTCTTCTGACTCTGTTTCCAACTATATTTTTAGGACAAAAAAAGCTGTCTGAAAATATCCAGACAGCTTTCTTTTATACTAAGCATTTTTCATTATGCCTTTTCTTCTTCAGCATTTGCTTCGTTAGCTGTATTATCAACTTCAGGAGCTGCTGTTTCCTCAGTGCTGGCTGTTACTTCAGGAGCAACTTCTGCTGCAGCTTCTGTAGTTTCAGCAGTTGCCGCTGGTGCAGCCTCAGCTTTCTTAGCCCTCCCGCTACGACGGCTACGACGAGTTTTCTTAGCGCTTTCGTCTTTAGCGTCTTTTTGATACAATTCGTTGAAGTCAACCAATTCGATCATTGCCATTTCAGCCGCATCCCCAAGACGGTTTTGCAGTTTGATAATGCGAGTGTAACCACCGGGACGGTTAGCTACTTTATCACCAATTACACCGAATAATTCTTTGATAGACTCTTTGTCTTGCAGATAGCTAAATACAACGCGGCGGTTGTTCATAGTATCTTGCTTAGAACGGGTGATGATTGGTTCTACAAACACTCTAAGCGCTTTAGCTTTAGCTTGTGTAGTGATAATTCTCTTGTGAGCAATCAATTGATTTGCCAAGTTGCGCAACAAAGCACGACGATGTGATGCTGTGCGGCCTAAATTGTTGATTTTGTCTCCGTGACGCATGACTAATTGGTTTTAAAAAGTACTACACCGTGTCAAGGAATTGCAGCACTGTTCTCCCGACTACCGAAATCTCGATTTATCGGGAAATGGTTAAACAAATAATTATTATTTCAAAAATCCCGCAGCCTGCGAGAGGCTGCAGGGGATTAATCTTCTTTTATAAACTTAGACACATCCATACCGAATGAAAGCCCGCGCTCACCCAGTACTTGTTCGATTTCAGCCAGAGATTTCTGTCCGAAATTGCGGAACTTCATCAATTCATCCTGAGTATACTGAACCAGTTCACTCAGAGAATTAATTTTAGCTGCTTTCAAGCAGTTAAATGCACGTACTGACAGCTCGAGGTCTTCCAGTGGGGTAGAAAGAGTTTTACGCAATTGCAATGTTTCTTCATCTACAACGGCTTCTCTCTCTTCTTGTTTAGTATCCAAAGAAATATTTTCATCCGTAATGATCATCAAATGCTGGATCAAAATGCGAGAAGCTTCTTTAACTGCTTCTTCCGGATGAATAGTACCGTCTGTAACAACTTCCATCACCAACTTTTCAAAGTCGGTACGTTGTTCCACACGGGTATTTTCGATATTATACTTTACATTCTTGATAGGAGTGTAAATAGAGTCGATCGCGATAAAGCCAAGCGGAGCGTCTTTTGGACGGTTCTCTTCAGCCGGTACGTAACCACGACCTTTACCAATATACAATTCAATATGGAAAGTGATAGATGGCTCCATATTGCAAATAACCAACTCAGGATTCATTACCTGAAAATTCGGAGTAGCCTCTTCTAACATTCCGGCAGTAAAAGACTCATGTCCTTTTACTGTCAGTTCGATACGATCGCTGGTAATTTCAGAATCCACTATCTTTTTCAGACGCACCTGCTTCAAATTCAGAATGATCTCGGTAACATCTTCCAGAACACCTTTCATCGTAGCGAATTCATGATCTACTCCAGCAATTTTGATTGCAGTAATAGCGTAACCCTCTAATGAGGACAACAACACACGACGAAGTGCGTTACCGATGGTAACACCGTATCCGGGTTCCAGTGGTCGAAACTCAAATTGCGCTTCGAAATCAGTAACTTTTTGCAGGACAATTTTATCCGGCTTTTGGAAATTCAAAATGGCCATATCCGTTGTTATTGAGTTGTTTATTTGTTTTAACTGACAATGTTTTCAGTCCTATTAGAGACCCTGCACACTTAGCGGGATCGGGATACTACTCCCTCCCACCAATTCTAGCAGTTGAATTCA
This sequence comes from uncultured Chitinophagaceae bacterium, assembly GCA_964636205.1. Lineage (GTDB taxonomy): Bacteria > Bacteroidota > Bacteroidia > Chitinophagales > Chitinophagaceae > JBEBVQ01. The sequence continues at coordinate 24,492 of CAZWPF010000016.1, forward strand.
AAGCAGCTCTTAAAAAAATTAGTATAAAAAGCTAATGCCTCCATCTTGGGGGCATTAGCTTCTGTTTCATTATTTAGAATACAATTCGACGATCAGCTGTTCCTTAATGTTTTCAGGAACATTATCCCTTTCAGGATGTGCTAAATAAGTACCCTTGAATTCCTTTTCGTTAAATTCCAGCCAGTTGATTTTTGGTCCCTTAGGACGAACCAGACTAACTACAGTAGTGTTCAGCTTGCTCTTTGGTTTCAACTCGATTACATCACCGGGTTTCAAACGGTAAGAAGGAATGTTTACCAACTCACCATTAACCATAATGTGTTTGTGAGAAACCATCTGACGAGCAGCAGGACGAGTAGGTGCCAAACCAAGACGATAAACTGTGTTATCCAAACGAGATTCGAGCAATTTAATCAAGTTCTCACCTGTAGAACCTTTCAAACGGTTAGCTTCAGTATAAATGTTTCTAAACTGACGCTCCAAAATACCGTAAGTATATTTGGCTTTTTGTTTTTCCTTCAGCTGAATAGCATACTCACTCTGAGTTTTACGTCTTCTGGAATTACCATGCTGACCCGGAGGAGTGCTGTTCTTTTGAAGATTTTTACCTGAACCTAAGATAGGTTCTCCGAAAATGCGGCAAATTCTGTTTTTTGGTCCTGTATAACGTGCCATGTGTCGATTTTTAATTACAGATCATCCGTCTCATCTAAAAATCGGAAACCGGATCCGGCGATCTGCCCTGTACTCAGGGTGTGAAAAATATAATGAAAAAACAATAAACTATAGAAAACTAACTGAAAGCAGAGCAGATTATACTCTTCTCTTCTTTGGAGGACGACAACCATTGTGCGGCAACGGAGTGATATCTTTGATAGATATTACTTCGATTCCCACTTGTGACAGCGCGCGAATAGCTCCTTCACGACCAGCACCGGGTCCTTTTACAAATACGTCTACTTTCTTCACACCAGCATCCAATGCTACCTTACCGCAATCCTGAGCGGCCATCTGAGCAGCATAAGGAGTGTTCTTTTTAGAACCACGAAATCCCATTTTACCGGCAGAAGACCAGGAGATAACCTGACCAGTCTTGTTGGTAATGCTAATGATGATGTTGTTAAATGTTGCGCTGATGTGCGCATCCCCGATCGGGTCAACTTTTACGACGCGCTTCCTAGCAGCGGCTTTCGCAGATGATTGTGCCTTGGCCATGTTTTGTTTGAAATTAGGTAATCAATTAAAAAAACCGGTATAAACCGGTTGTAATATCTCTCCCCGTAGCAAGCCTGACGGATCCAAGATATTACAATATTATTTCCTGGCTGCTTTCTTCTTACCCGCAACAGTCTTGCGCTTCCCTTTACGGGTACGGCTGTTAGTACGAGTACGCTGACCACGCAAAGGTAAGCCGCGACGATGACGCAAACCACGATAACAAGCGATATCCATCAGACGCTTGATATTCATCTGAACTTCAGAGCGCAATTGCCCCTCAACCTTGAATTCGCCATTGATGACATTACGAATTGCCGTCTGATCTTCATCATTCCACTCTCCCGCTTTCTTATCATAAGAAATCCCTGATTTCTCAAGAATATAACGGGCTGTGTTACGGCCAATACCATAAATATAAGTCAGCGCAATCTCTCCGCGCTTGTTCTTGGGAAGGTCAATACCAGCTATACGGGCCATGTATTATGATATAATTTATTTCTGTTAAATAATGATTATCCCTGACGTTGTTTAAAACGAGGATTCTTTTTGTTAATTACATACAATCTACCTTTACGGCGTACAATCTTGCAATCTGCACTCCGTTTCTTTATGGATGCTCTCACCTTCATAATTCGAGTATTAAATTAAATTTATTTATATCGATAAATAATACGGCCTCGACTCAAATCGTACGGACTCATCTCAACCCCTACTTTGTCACCCGGTAATATACGAATGTAGTGCATCCGCATCTTGCCGGAAATTGTGGCAATTATTTCGTGCCCGTTTTCGAGACGCACCCGAAACATCGCGTTAGACAATGCTTCGACAATTACGCCATCCTGTTTGATTAAAGACTGTTTAGCCATATTTAAAAGGACTGCAAAGGTAAAGAGAAATATTTTATTTCCAAAACTCTTTTCCTCTATTCATAAAAAAAATCCTGAATCGGTGATGTTTTTCGAAAAACCCGCCGACAATCCCCTGTTTCATGCCCGTTTTTGAGAAAACTTAACCCTACCAGTGAGACCAAAATCTTAACTTGCGGCAAGTTATGACAAAAAAGAAAGCAGCGCTCAAACGCCCCAAACTTTTTAAGCGACTCAGAGCTCCATATAGAATGGTGTTAATCAACGATCAGACACTCGAAGAAGTGGCGACCTTCCGGCTCACCAAAACTAGTGTGTACATCCTGTTCAGCACCCTTTTTGTAACGACCATCGTTTTCACCGTCTTTGTACTGCTTTTTACACCTCTTAAATACTATATCCCCGGGTATGGCGACCAAAAAACCAGAGCACAGGTGATACGTCTCAAACAAACCGTTGACTCCCTGAGCGATATGGTCGCTGCAGAACAAAGGCAGATGAATGATATAAGAATGGTAATTATGGGCGATTTTAAAGGACTGGAAGACACATCCATGCTGCAACCGGAACAAATAAAGAAGAGAGCCGAAAGCAGCATTCTACCCGACGCCGAAGAAATTAAAAAGAATGCACTCAAAAAGAAATAATTGCTGATTATTGCAAGCAAAAGGTTAATCCCCTACCCGATGAATAAAAAAACTGAATCCGATGCCGAAAAATATCGCGCAGTTCTGAAATATACAGGACTCGGCATGCAGTGGTTTGTGTTGCTCGGACTTGGAGTTTGGGGCGGAATGAAAATAGATAAAATTACGGGCTGGAACTTCCCTGCATTTACAGTAATACTACCTTTGCTTGCTCTTTGTATTTCACTTTGGCAACTGATTAGAGAATTTAGTAAACCCAAAGTCGACAAGAAAAGTAAACAACCAAAACTATAACATGAACAACCGTATCCTGATTTATATAATTGCGTGCTTCTTCGGACTACAGCTGATCTTCTTCTTGCTCCACCAATCTCAGCCACAATACAATCTGATGGTGCTGAGCGTAGGTAACGGGCTGATGGCAGGCCTTTCGATCGTCACAGCCATGATCGTAAAAAAACAAGCAGGCAGCCGACCGCAGGACTTCGTACGCGGGGTTTATAGCGCCACCCTTCTCAAATTAATGGTTTGCCTCGCAGCCATCCTGGTTTTCGTATTGCTCAACCGGAGTAACTTACACAAGCCGACACTTTTCGTGCTCTTCGGTATCTATGTAGTCTATACCGGTGTAGAAACCTGGCACTTGTCCCGGCAGGTTCGCAATCTCAAATAGGTATCAGTGTATGCCAAAGAAAGAAACCAGCATTAACGCTCTGAAACAATTTTTACCCCCGGGAACGTTCAACCTGGTAGCACCATTCTTCCAGGCACATATCATTCATCTTACGCTGACACGTGAAAGGAAAAGCGTATTGGGCGACTATCGACACCCGACCAAATCAAATCCATACCACAGAATAAGTGTCAATATCAATCTCAATCAGTATAGCTTTCTGATTACATTGCTACACGAACTCGCGCACCTGCTCACCTTCGTGCATTTTAAACATACGGTTTCCCCTCATGGGAAAGAATGGAAAACCCAGTTCCGCCATATCCTGTTCCAATTTCTTGGGAAAGGTTTTTTCCCAAAAGACGTAGAGAAAGCACTACTCGCGTATATCAACAACCCCGCAGCCAGCACCTGCACCGACCCCAATTTATTTAAGGCATTATATAATTATGATGATCGGAAACCAGGACATCTGCTGGTCGACGATTTAAATGAAGGTCAGTACTTTGAAATCGAAGACGGAAGAATATTTCAACGATTAGATAAGCTTCGTACCCGAATCAAATGCAAAGAAGTAGCTACCGGTAAGCTATACTACTTCCAAGGTATTGTAGAAGTAAAGCAAATACGCCATACCCCGAGTGTTTGGAGTAAAAAAAATCGTTAAAATAATTCCTTTTCTACCGTATAACTTACGCAATTCCTGAAAACTTTTCCTCAGCTCAATCCAGTATGTTAACTTTGAAGCTATCAAGGTGCATTAATTTATGATTTCCGGCAACATAACCGATTCGGGTATTAAAACCCGCGCAGCGATCTGGGCAGCTGGTGTCCACCTTATCCTCCTGCTTATTCTGTTGCTGGTCAGATACACGCTTCCACAGCCAGAACCCTATACAGAGTTGGGTATTGAAGTAAATCTGGGTACCGATTGGGACGGTAGTGGTACCGATCAACCGCTTGCCATCAACGATCCCGCAGAGGCAATGCCCAAATATCAACATCAAACTCGATCAAGCGGCTCCGACAATCAGCTTCCGGATATGATCAGAAGCGAAGATGCCGATGCTCCGGAAATTGGCCCCGCCAACAAGCATTCGTCCAATCAGCCGAAGAACTCGGCCGACCAAAAATCAAAAAACAACAAACAAGAACAATCCAACTCCAATAAACAACAGACCCGGGAAAGTCCTCGCTATGTATATAGCGGTGGGAGCGGTACAGGCGGCAATAGAGCTGCAGAAAACATTCCCGGATCAAGTGAAGGCAATACAACAGGAACTGGAGACAGAGGCGCGCCGGGTGGTACTCCCGGTGCAGATAATTATGAAGGGAGTCCGGGTAGCGGTTCCGGTGGTATCAGTCATTCGCTTACCGGCAGATCCATCTCCCCCAATCGTTTTGAAGCAGAATTTAGAGAAGGTGGCCGGGTAGTGGTTCAAGTCACTGTGGATCGGGAAGGAAATATCACCAATGCCACAGTCATTTCTGCACCTAATGCAGAACTAAGAAAGATTGCACTTCAAAAAATCAAACAAGCTAAGTTCTCAAAAACTTCCGGCGGAGAGCCACAGGCTTTCGGCGAAGTCACCATTATCTTCAAAGCGCGTTCCTGATACCTACCCCCTATGGTGGACAGATACCGGCAAATAATCGAGTTTCTATATTCAAAGCTCCCTATGTTTTCCAACATAGGTAAAGAAGCTATCAAGAAAGATCTGAACAATATTCGCGCCCTTTGCGATATGATGGGCATGCCTCAGGATCAGTTCAAATCGATTCATATCGCCGGTACCAACGGCAAAGGCAGTGTAAGTCACATGCTTTCCGCAGCCCTGCAACAAGCGGGTTATAAAACAGGTTTGTACACCTCCCCACATTTAGCCGATTTCAGAGAACGAATCCGCATCAACGGTCAGCCGGTCAGTCAGGAATGGGTTAGCGATTTCATAGATCAGTATCGTTTACAAATCATCGATCTCGCTCCATCCTTTTTCGAAATTACCGTAGCGATGGCATTCGCAGCTTTTGCCGCTGAGCAAGTCGATGTTGCCGTTATAGAAACCGGTTTGGGTGGTCGGCTCGACAGTACCAATATCATTAACCCTTTGCTTTCCATTATCACGAATATCAGCTTCGATCATAAAGATATTTTGGGAGACACGCTGGAAGCTATCGCTGCCGAAAAAGCCGGTATTATCAAGCCCGGGGTGCCCGTCTTAATCGGGGAATTTCAAGAAAACACGGAAAGAGTATTTTTTGAACATGCTGTCCGACAACAGAGTCCGGTGTTTTACGCCACCAATACCTGGGAACTGGTCAAAACAGAACAGGATGTAAAAGGACAAAAATTCAAGGCAGTCCATAAAGGTCGGAGAGAAATCTACGAACTGGAAACGGATATGGCCGGCAATTATCAATCACATAATATCAAAACCGTACTGGCAGCAGCCGAGCTTCTGGATAATCGCCAGGGAATCAATCTGCCACTCCCTGTTACGCTCGAAGCACTGAAAAGCGTAAAACAGTTGACCGGGATGCGGGGTCGCTGGGATATCATTCAAGACGAGCCGCTGATAGTGGCAGATGTAGCTCATAATCAGGCGGGCCTGGAACAGGTTTTCCGTCAGTGGGAAAATTTGCAGGTCAATCAACGTCATATTCTTATCGGCTTTGTAAAAGATAAAGACATAGCTGCTGCTTTAGCTTGCTTTCCAAAAAATGCTAAATATTATTTTACACAAGCAAAGATTCCGAGAGCCTTACCGGCTGAAGAACTTAGTGCGATGGCAGCAAATTTCGGATTGGAAGGCACGGTTTACGATGTGGCAGCGGATGCCTGGTGTGCCGCAAAATCAGCGCTTAATGTGGGTGATGCCTTATTGATTACAGGAAGTTTCTTTGTTATTGGAGAATTGCTGAATAACAACTTGTTCACTCAGCCGAACCAGCCCCCCCTACCCCTTTAGTCTATTTCATTTCCCATCTTTTCGGGGTTCGCACCTTAATCCCTCATGGAATTAGGCGGGTTTCTGTTTACTTTTGGGTGCTCATTGATAGCGGTATTAATCCCCGCTGCTCACTATTTAATTAAGATTATGCTTAAAAAACTGATCCTGTTCTTCACCTGCTTATCTCCAATAAGTGCTTGGTCGCAAGCCGATCTGAGTTATCGGATTTATGACAGTCAAAATAAAAAGGAAACCACCATCGACAATATTGTAGAGGCTTTTAGTGGAGCCGATGTTCTATTTTATGGTGAAGAGCACAACGATTCTATCAGTCATACGCTAGAGCTGGCATTGCTCGAAGCTTGCTATAAAGCGTACGGGTCTTCATTGGTCTTGAGTTTGGAAATGTTTGAAACCGATGTGCAACTGATATTAGACGAATACACTACTGGCGTAATCAAAGAAAAAAACCTACTCAAAGAGGCCCGGCCGTGGAAAAATTATCAAGACTACCGTCCGCTGGTAGAATTTGCCAAGCAAAACGGCATACCGGTCGTGGCCGCAAATGCTCCCGGAAGGTATACTAATTTAGTTACTTACAACGGACTTCAATCCTTGGAGCAATTGGATAAAAGAGCAAAGCAACTGCTGCCACCGCTGCCTGTGGATACGGCCACCGGACGATACTATGAGAAATTTCAAGACATTTTAGGCGCTCATGGCTCCATGGGTAATCTGAAATTATTCCAGTCCCAAAACCTCTGGGATGCAACAATGGCCTGGTCGATCTACAAAACGGTCAGAGCTAGTAAAGGCACCAAAGTATTGCATATCAACGGAAGATTCCATTCGGACGAAAAGCTGGGTATCATTCCCCAACTTTCCGGTTATGCGCGGAAGGATCGGAAGAAGATAAACATTCTGAATATTTCAGCCTTCCCTAATGCAAATTATAACCAGGGCGAATGGGAGCAGCACCTTCATTTGGGTGACTTTATCATACTCACTCAACCGGCTTCGGAAACTCCCGGAGTCGACTAGTGGAAGAGTTTACTGATGTAGAACAGACCAGCAGCAAGGGCTGCGCTCACCGGAATGGTCAGCACCCATGCCCAGATCAGACTAACCGTTACACCCCATCTAACTGCCGAAAGCCGTTTTGTGGCACCCACCCCGATGATGGCACCGGTGATGGTGTGGGTTGTACTTACCGGGATCTTGAGATTCTCTGATAAAAACAGAGTCAATGCACCGGCAGTTTCAGCTGCCACACCTTCAAAGGGAGTTACTTTAGTGATCTTAGTACCCATGGTTTTGATGATTTTCCATCCCCCGCTTAAGGTACCAATAGCTATCGCTGCGTAACAAGAAAGTGGTACCCAATTGGGCATTTCATCAAAATGCTCAATTTGTCCGCCCGCTATCAATGCTACAGTAATAATCCCCATTACCTTTTGAGCATCGTTACCACCGTGTCCGATACTGAAGGCTGCTGAAGAAAGCAACTGCATTCTTTTAAACCATTTCTGAGATCTCGCTACATTCAAACTGCTCAGGAATAGAGTAAACAAGCTCATAGCAGTAAGAATAAACCATACCAGAATCCACTTGAAATTGGAGCTATAGAACAATACCTTCCCAAAATTGCTTTCGTAATGCGACTGAATTACATTCAAATCGGTCTCCACGTTGGCATAAACTACTAAAGAAGTTACTATAATCACCCCGATTGAAAATACCTTAGGCCAGGGGCTCTTTCGGAAGGAGTTGATAAACCATAGGGACATAATAAATGCGACCAACATACCTACCATTGGAGCGAGTACGATAAAGGCTACAGTCTTCAATACCGGTTCGGGGTTGATCGAATAAAAACCGGCATTAGCGATAGCTGCTCCGGCAAACCCCCCAATCAGAGTGTGGGATGAACTCGAAGGAATACCAAACCACCATGTCAGCAGGTTCCAGAAAATCGCCGCTAACAGTCCGCAAGTGATCACCGGTAAAGTGATATATGCCTCTTTCACTGTTTTCGCGATGGTATTGGCGACCCCGTGATCTTTAAAAATGAAAAATGCTGAAAAGTTGAATAATGCCGCCCAAAGAACAGCCTGAAAAGGGGTCAGCACCTTGGTAGAAACTATAGTTGCTATAGAGTTGGCAGCGTCATGAAACCCATTGATATAATCGAATATCAGGGCCAGCGCAATAATTACAATCAGTAGTACCGTCATACGGCAGAATAAGTAGGTTAGGCGTATTTGATAATGATAGACTCAATGACATTGGCGGCATCCTCACACTTATCCGTCACCAATTCCAACTCCTCATAAATGTCCTTTTTCTTAATCAGCTCAATGGCATTCATATTTGAGGAAAACAAGGTAGCAATACCTCTGTCGAGCAGTTCATCTGCTTCATTTTCAAAACTGTTGATCGCCACGCAACTGTCTGTGATCGACCTTAAGTTTTTCATGTTTCTCAATTCAAATACTGCGCGGTGCAAAGCATTTACCGCCCCGATAATAATATTACCAAATTGTACCATCACTTCGTCGATCTCTGTGATCTGGTAATTGATCATTCTCTTTGCAGAACTCCAGGTAAAATCGGCAACATCATCTAAAGCTTTTGCCATGGCGTGGATATCTTCTCTATCGAAGGGAGTGATAAAATTGCGACCCAGTTCTACAAATATTCTATGGGTAATCTCGTCGTTATTGTGTTCAAAATCCTCCAGACTTTGCAATAATTTTAGCCGCTCGCTTGAATCTTCTTCTGTAAAAGCCTTCATCAGTACATCTCCCATCTTAATCAAACTGACTGTTGCTTGTTCGAACAAGCCATAAAAAACGCGATCCTTCGGTAGGAAAAGCTTAATAATTCCGAGCGCCATATATTTGGTTTTAATTGGGTAAACTCCGCGCAAAATTACCAGTCAGACATGAGAAATAATGAGCGGAAAGCAAACTTAATAATTTGATAATAGTAAATCAATATTTAATATTAGTAAAAAATTGGGATTTTGTTATTATCGAATCTTATTTCTCTATTGCAAGGTGGGAATAGCAATACATAACACAGAACAAAATCGTACCTTAGCCGGCCGAAATAAACGAAAACCGAAAACCAATACTGTACATGACAAAAATCAAAGTTGCGAATCCTGTCGTTGAGCTGGACGGAGATGAGATGACCCGGATCATCTGGAAGTTCATCAAAGACAAATTGATTCTCCCTTATGTCGATGTGGACATTAAGTATTTCGACCTGGGAATTGAGCATCGTGATGCCACCAATGATCAGGTGACGATCGATGCTGCTCATGCCATTAAGGAATATGGTGTTGGTATAAAATGTGCCACTATTACGCCTGATGAAGCTCGTGTAAAGGAGTTTAGTCTGAAGCAAATGTGGAAGAGTCCTAACGGAACCATCCGTAATATTCTCGACGGAACTGTTTTCCGTGAGCCTATTGTCATCAACAATATTCCTCGTTTGGTAAGCAATTGGAATGCGCCTATCATCGTAGGTCGTCATGCATTTGGTGACCAATATCGTGCTACCGATTTTGTAACTCGTGGAAAGGGAAAACTGACTATTAAGTTTGAATGTGAAGATGGTCAGGTTATCGAACATGAAGTTTACAATTTCCAGGGCGACGGCGTTGCAATGGCTATGTACAATACTGATGAGTCCATCCGTGGATTTGCGCGGGCTTGTTTCAATATGGCGCTGCAAAAGAAATGGCCGCTTTACCTGTCGACCAAGAATACCATTCTTAAAAAATACGATGGCAGATTTAAGGATATTTTTGAAGAGGTGTATCAACAGGAGTTTAAATCTGCATTTGATGCTGAGAACTTGGTCTATGAGCATCGTTTGATCGATGACATGGTTGCCAGTGCTTTGAAATGGAATGGAGAATTTGTTTGGGCATGTAAAAACTATGATGGGGATGTACAGAGTGATACGGTAGCTCAGGGATTTGGATCATTGGGTCTGATGACTTCTACTTTGATTACTCCTGATGGTAAGACTATGGAAGCTGAGGCTGCACATGGCACGGTGACTCGTCACTATCGTGAACACCAGAAAGGCAAGCCTACTTCTACCAATCCGATTGCATCTATTTTCGCTTGGACTCGTGGATTAGCTTTCCGTGGCAAGTTGGATGGCAATCAGGAGCTGATCGATTTCTGTCAGGCTTTAGAAGATGTGTGTATCGAGACCGTAGAGAGTGGTAAAATGACTAAAGATCTGGCTGTTTGTATCCATGGAAACAATGTAAAACATGGTGAACATTATTTGTACACTGAGGAATTCCTGGATGCATTAGATGCCGGTTTGCAAAAGAAACGTGGTAATTAATATTGTACTTTACTAGTTGCAAAGGAGAAGGCCCCAAGCTTTCTCCTTTTTTTATTCCCAAAAATGGTTTCCTCGCTATTGCGCAGAAACCTATTCGCAAATTGCTTTTGACCGCAATTTGCGTCCGAGTCTCGGATTTCATCCTCGTCGTACGAATCTCGGACTATGTCCTCGATGTGCGGTTTTCCGGCAACGCCGGAAAACTGTATGGGCGCACCAATTGGGTTCCCGCGCAGCCATGCGGGAACGTACGAACAGATTGCTGATCGAAATCTGTGTTCGTGTCTCGGACTTCGTCCTCGACGTGCGAAGCCTTCGGCTGTGCGAACGCCCTTGTCAGGGCGAATTTCCGCGCTGACGCGCGGAAACGTGCGAACAAATTGCTAGTCGCAATTTGCGAACGAGTCTCGGATTTCATCCTCGACGTGCGAAGCCTTCGGCTGTGCGGGTTTCCGGCGTTGTCAGAAAACTG
>CAZWPF010000017.1:0-35687 GCA_964636205.1 uncultured Chitinophagaceae bacterium
AAACAGTAAGGGCGCACTGCAGTGCGCCCCGATGAGCTCGCTACGCTCGGTTCAAGGCAAAAGAACAGAAAGAGTACCTCGATGGGCGGCCACTTTTAAAAATCAAACGACCCGCTTATACGCACACCCAAAGGCGAAACATCCGGATGATAGAGATATGTGAAGCGCTTCACCAAATCAACCCGAAGAAAATTCAAAATATTACTGACACCCACACTACCCTCAATATAAGGCTGTTTGGAAAAACCATAAGTCACCGGAACACCGGCATCATTTACAGAAAAAGAATAAAGACCATGACCATTCACAGGATCATTTTCCGGACGTAACCCACCATAAAGCACCTTCGCAGTAACAAACTCCCTAAAACGAAGTCGCTTAATCAAAGGTATCTTATTGAAGAAAAAACCATTGAAACAATGATCCACATTTAACCCCACATGCTGATCACTCACAAACTCCAAGAAATTCATCAAATTATAAGCACGCTGCACCATGCCATAGGTCTGATTGGCCCTATGTATCGTTAGCAACGGATAAGGCAACCGACCGAAATAATAAGCACCATCTAAATACAAATCTGTATATCCCAACTGAGACAAAAACGTGCGTTTGAAAACATTTAATGAAACCTGCTGATACTCATATTCACTCTGCAATACACCCTTTAAACCTATCACGCCACGTGCAGTAAAAACAGGATACTTATTCCTGATGGCAGTCCGATAAACCCGACCCTGATAAAACTCCTCCCTTGGAGCCCAACGCAATTCCAACTGTAACTCTGAAGTTGTCAACCTATCCACAACACCCCCATCAGCGGCATCCCGGTATTGATAACTCAAACTACCTGCAGGTGATTGCTGCCAATTTATGGCTCTTAGCTTATAACTGAAATTATTCCTAAACTCATGCAGATACTCCACATTCCAAATATCATTGTACAACCATCGCGTGTTGACACCCCGCTTAAAAGAAGAGAACACCCCATCTGAAGCGATACTATGTAAATTCTGACCAGGGATATATGTATCGCGACGATAATTTGCGCGCAAGGTGCAAAGCGGGAAGGTAAAAATATCCGTCTTCCTGAAAGAAAAAATTAATCCCCCGAAATACTTCCACTGCTCATCACCTAAACCATAAGCCACATAACCCTCCCCATATATATTCTTATGAAGTCGGGGAGTTGTTCTTCCACCAAGCCGCAACCGCCTCCCCTCTACAGGATTGAAACTAAAAAAAGTAGTGACCGGGCCCAATTCCACTCCCGGTACCAATTGCTTATATCCGGAAGAAGCCATGTTTACCAAATCCGTAATTAATCTGAAGGAACGGGTGCGTTGCAGACTATCAACGCTGGTATAAATATAAGCCTCTGATACGGTCAAAGGCTCAGGACGCAACGACTTCCAGTCCTCTTCTTCAAATGATTCCTTTGGAAACTCGACCGCGATGCCTTCGAATAAACTATCCGGATAAACGATATCTGTTTTATAATCGCTCCGCCAAACCGTCCGATCCCCAACGATACCCGTCGTACCGCTAGTAATCCCGAAATCAATCACCGTCCTTTCCCAGGTCTTGTAATATCTGCCATTGGGATGCTTTGTGAAATCTTGCTTCAGCTCTAATCTTCTGATCCAATTTAAATTAACCTTATCATGCGGTGCCAATTCAATTCTGGCAATGGCATAACTACCATCCAGCACCACCCACATGTTTCCCTCAAACAAAAAATCCTGCTTATTTCGGGGAGTAAATGCCAGTTCCACACAACGCAGCGTGTCATTTAATAAAACGGTATCAGTAATGAAATATTTATAGAAGCCGGGGGCCGCAGTGGCGATTGGACTGAGAAAAGGATTGGTTACCACCATCAAATTTTCCTTGTAGATATCCAATTCGCGGTACATATGCATCATATACCTGTTCATCCCCCGGGGATCTGCAAACTCGCCGTGATTAATGGTCTTTTCCGCTTCAATAACCTGCTTTTCCTTCTCAGGCAATTTCCGAAAATACCTTGTGGAGGCGCGCTCGTTGATATACCAATTAAAAAGCGCCATTCCTCTGGCATCTGCGGTATCCAAATGTTCCGCCAGAAAGGGGTATTTTCTCAAAAGTGGATTCCTTCGAAGTTGCTCCGGACTATTGATAATCGAAAATTTAAGCTTCTCATATTCCTTCCAACTAATATAGTCTTGATTTTCCGGACGATTCTCCTGCTTATGAGCGATGATTTCACGCACCAATTCCACGGCAGGATTGTCCTTATTCCTATACTTAACCTTACCGGACTTCACTACAACTTCATCCAATGATTGAGATTGTTGTCTCAGTCTGACTTCGATCGACTGCCCCGGCTGAATAGTCAGCGTCTGATCCTGATATCCAATGTAAGAAAATTTGAGCTGAGAAAAACTTTGAGCTGCCTCGATGCGAAACCGGCCATGTTCGTCCGTATGTGTGCCCTTATTGCTATTTAATATGCTTACACTGACAAAATATAAAGGCTCACCGGTGGAGGCATCGGTAACCTTTCCCTCTACTGACGTAGTTTGAGCCACCGCAGAAACGCAAAACAGGCACCAGTATAATATAAAAAATACAGGTGCCGGAATAACCGTTCGAGACGGAGCAAAAAGGAAAAGTACACGGATCACTCCATATCCCTTTTTCCACTCAATAGATAAATAACAGCCATTCTGATCGCCACCCCATTTTGTACCTGATCTAAAATAATCGACTGCTTGCTGTCTGCAGCGTCAGAACTCAATTCTACCCCACGGTTGATTGGACCGGGGTGCATGATTACTATTTCTTTTTCCAGGCTATCCAGCATGCTCTTATTGATGCCGTAATATAAGCCATATTCGCGTAATGAGGAGAATAATGGCTTATGCTGCCGCTCCAACTGGATCCGAAGCACATTGGCCACATCGCACCACTCCAAGGCCTTTTTCAAATTATATTCTACGCGTACACCAAGCGATTCTACATGACGCGGGATCAGGGTGGGAGGACCGGTCAGGGTAACTTCTGCACCAAGCTTTTGCAAACAAAATATATTACTCAAAGCCACTCTGGAATGCATCACATCCCCGATGATGGTCACCCGCTTACCTTTCACATCACCCAGTCGCTCTCTAATTGAAAATGCATCTAATAATGCCTGTGTAGGATGCTCATTAGTTCCATCGCCGGCGTTGATGATAGCCGCATCGGTATGTTCTGCCAAGAACCAGGGAGCGCCACTTGCCGAATGCCGCATCACAATCATATCCACCTTCATGGCGAGGATATTATGTACGGTGTCGATCAAAGTCTCCCCTTTTGCAACCGATGACCCGGATGCCGAAAAATTGACGGTATCAGCACTGAGTCGCTTCTCTGCCAGTTCAAATGAAATGCGGGTACGGGTTGAGTTCTCGAAAAAAAGATTGACAACCGTCGTATCACGCAATGCAGGCACTTTTTTAATAGGCCTTTGCAACACCTCTTTAAAGTTGTCTGCAGTCTTAAAAATGCTGAGGATATCTTCTGTGGTTAGCTCCTTAATCCCCAGCAGATGTTTTACAGATAGCGACATATCAGACCACTGTTTGTTTAATTGATTCCAATGATTCCAAAAATTTAATCTAACAACACCACCCCGTCTTCACCATCCTTCTCCTTCCACAGTACCCGAACATGTTGCGTGATAATCGTATCAATTACCTGCCCGGTATAATCCGGTTGGATAGGTAACTCCCGACTATAATGTCGATCGATCAATACCAACAACTGCACATAGGAGGGACGGCCATAAGCCAGCAGTGCATCCATGGCGGCCCGAATAGTACGACCGGTATGGAGCACGTCATCAATCAAAACCACAGGTCGGTTCTCGATACTGAAACCGATCTCGGTCGCGGACGCTTCCTGAAATGCACCACCCTGACGTACATCATCGCGATAAAATGTAGTATCGAGACGTCCGTACGCCAATTGATGGTTACCGGTAATCTGTTGTAACAAAGCAACAATACGATCAGAAAGCCAAACGCCTCTCGGCTGTAGGCCTATAATAGCCGTTGTGGAAAAGTCCAGATGAACTTCAACCAGTTGGTGCGCTAAGCGCTGTAGCGTAATCTCAAGCTGGTTCTGGTCAAGCAGGGTCTTCAATCGTGCGTGATTTAAGGTCAAAAGTAATTAAACTACGGGGAATTTTAATGGTCATCGAGTCCAAGTCCGTAGATTGAGCTAATTTCAGCGGCATAATGCTCCTCAATTGCTTTCCGTCGTATCTTCAAAGATGGTGTCAATTCCCCGCTATCAATAGTCCATTCTGATGGCAATAATACAAATTTCTTAATCTGTTCCGGATGACTGAATAATGGGTTATACTTATCGATCTGCGATTGTATCAAATTAATAACCTCCGGCATCCGTATCAATGATTTATTGTCCTCGGGAACGGGAATTCCCTGTCCCTCCAACCAATTCCGCACATTTTTAAACGCCGGCACAACTAATGCACCAACAAATTTTCTACCACTCCCGATCACGCTTATCTGTTCTATATAAATGCTCTCCCGCATTTTATTCTCAATCACCTGCGGCGCCACATATTTGCCTCCGGATGTTTTAAATATTTCTTTCTTACGATCTGTGATTTTCAAAAATCTCCCCTCTACCCATTCTCCAATATCGCCGGTATGCAACCATCCGTCTTTAATAGTTTGGGCTGTCAGTTCCGGATGCTTAAAATAACCCACCATCACCAACTTGCCACGCACTAGTATCTCCCCATCCTCCGCAACTTTCGCCTCTACACCACCTACCAATGGTCCGATCGTTCCGATTCTCCTTCCCTCCGGCTCATACCTATTTACGGAAACCACCGGCGAGGTCTCGGTCAGACCGTACCCCTCCATAATAACAATCTTAGCGGCGGTAAAAGTGCGCAGCAATCGCTCCTGACAAGGCGCCGACCCGGTAATGATCGCCACTACATTTCCGCCCAATGCCTCCCGCCATTTTGAAAATACCAACTTATTGGCCAGGGCCAATTGAAATCGATACCACCAGCTTCCTCTATTCACATTGTCAAACCTACGACCCAGCTTCAAAGCCCAAAAAAACATAGCACGCTTAATACCCTTTAACGCTAGTCCGCGTGCGACTATCTTCTCATACACCTTCTCTAATAGACGAGGCACAGTGATAAAGGCAACCGGACGGATTTCCTTTAAATTCTCTGCAATGGTGTCCATACTTTCCGCATAATATACCGATAGTCCTACGTACACGTTCAAATAGGTCACCATCCGCTCAAAAACATGGTTCAGGGGTAAAAAGCTAATAGTTCGTTGCCCTTCCTTCACAAAATGAAAAATAGGCTTACAAACCAACACATTACTCACGATATTCTCATGACTGAGCATGACACCCTTAGGATCCCCTGTGGTGCCTGAAGTATAAATAATGGTAGCTATGTGATGCTCTGTGATGCGATCAATAACTTGTGGATCAGGCTGTAAATTCAAATCTATAAGATCCCGCCAATTCGCCACACCGGGCACGGGATCGAAGGTAAATACATATTGAAGATGCTCTATCTGATCGAAAACATGCTGAAATCGATCATACAACTCTTTATTGGCCACAAAAATAATTCGAACCTCGGCCTCTCGAAGGATAAATTCCATATCGTGCGGACTTACCGTTGGATAGATGGGGGTAAGAATTGCGCCGGCCAACTGTACACCCAAATCTGCCATAATCCATTCCGGACGGTTAGATGAGACGATGGCGATCTTGTCCTGGTACTCCGGTTCCAGATTACCCTGCTCCAACGACAAAGTCTGCAAGCCTCCGGTTAACAATCGAGAAGTTTCCCAAATCTCCGCAGTCGAATAGGGCCGCCAGCTTCCCTGCTCTTTGACAGCAAACAAAACTGAGTCCGGCCGTTCTACAGCACGCTGGTGTACAAAATCGAAAAGACGTTTAATCACAATTAAATATACACTATTTCTTGCTATCAATCAAAAAATAAATGGCACCGGAAAACCGATGCCATCTCTACAATCTCAGGGAACAGACTGCAATTATTCTACGACTATTTTTCTAAGATCAATCCGCTTGTTCGTCTTCGCCTCTCTTAACTCAAGAAAGTATATGCCGGCCGAAAGTTGTTGTACCGACAATGCACCGCTGCCTTCTCCAATTTTCCTTCCCTCGATAGAACTCAGTTTCCAGATTACAGGAATTGAAGACTCGATATACAACATATCCTTCACGGGGTTGGGATATACACGAAGATTGAATTGTTCCGTCCGCGGTACCGCCAGATTATTAATTTCAAACGTCTGCGAACGCTCTGTACAACCATCCTTATGTTGCACCACCACATGGTATAGTGCATTGTGTTCCGCAAAAAACTCATACTTGTTCGCATTCCCAATCAATGTATCATTTCGAAACCATTGATACAGTTCGTAATCTTGCGAAGTGTACAAGCGATTCCCCTCCACATTTATCACCGGAGGCAAAAAGCTGGTCTCTCTAATCTTGAAACTATCGACATAAGTATGACACCCCCGGGTGTATTGTACCCAATAAGTACCCGCCCGTGTAACTGTACGTTGCGCATTACTAGCTCCGTTGTCCCATATATATCCCAAACCCGTAGGATTGGCACTGACTACCACACCGGCTTGAGGATCCACTCTACATATAAATGTATCCAGAACCATCTGACGGTAAGTAGTGGGCGGTAATGGGAATATCACATCATTACCCAAGCTCATGGTATTGATCATCGTATCATTGGTTACGATACCGGCTGTTGCAAAACCTTCTTTAACAGTAAAAGAACGCGAAGTACTTGAGTTGACCGTTCAAGGATATTCCATACCTGAGATTTCTGAAAAGATATTTCTGGGGCGCAGAACCGTGGAATATTACCGTTCTAATTTGCTGCTGAAATTCGATGTGCGCAATATGGCAGAACTGATTCGGAAAACAATCGAAACCGGAATACTCGACGAATGATCCGGCTACCGATGGATGCCAAAAACATCTTTCAAAGCTGTCCTTGCCGATTGGTATCCGCAGATTCCGTGGATACCACCTCCGGGCGGGGTTGAAGAAGAGCAAATGTATATGCGTTTATTACTTGTCCGATAAGGCGACCACCTCAGTGCGGGTCGATTAACCAATTGTCGCCAATTCATTACTCCTCCACTAATATCTCCCATTATATAATTGGGATTATAGTCCTGCATCTGCGTGGTATTAAAGCTATGACGAGCCAGGATTGTATCTCTGAATCCGGGTGCGAATCTTTCTACCTGCGCCTCAATTATCTCGGTCATATCCTTTTGCGAACCTAATGGCACATGGCAATAAGCCCAACCTGTATGTTTCCCCGCAGGTGCACGCGTTGCATCAAAAACGCTCTGTTGTGCCACCAATACATAAGGCTGCTCTGAATGTCGTCCGCCCCAGGCATCTGATTCGGATTGTTGAATAGCCGCTGCATATCCACCCAGATGAACCGTCCCGGCTCTTCTACAAGCCTCATCTTTAAAGGGCATGGGCTCGCTCAATGCCCAATCAATCTTAAAGACTCCCATTCCATAACGATAACCGGACAGTTGCCATTTATAAAATGAGCTTAGCTTGTCCTCACAAATTGAAGCCATCACCTGTGGCGCGGTATCAAATAAATACACTTTGGCTTCCGGTAGTTCCCTCCAGTTCCTTATACAGCGGCCAACTTCAATGGATCCGCCTAAACTCGTAAAATAACTTGCCAGCGCTTCGGTCAGCACACCTGAACCTCCCTTTATCATAGGCCATCCCGACTGGTGCCCGGCCCCGGCCAATATCAAACCCGGAGCTGCAGAAAAGAAAGCATTTAGTGGAAGCATGCTATGCGCGGCAATCCCGGCCCATAAGGCTTTCGCCCGTTCCGACCTAAGATGTTTATTTGCGAGACCAGCTGCTGAAAGCATAGCTCTGGTGGCAAAACGAGAAAAGGCAACGGGAGATTTGGGAAGTCTGAGCAGAGGACCGGCGATTTGCGTATAGATAGTTTTCCAGTCCTCAAGTAACGGTGCCATCATGCGTTGATAACCGACAGCATCCTCAAAAAGCTCAGCGGCAGTCTGATCCGCTGAACGGTATAAGACTGCCGCCGGTGCATCCTCCAGTGGATGCGCCACCGCTACAGGTGGCTCTATAAATTCTACCCCTAAATCTGCTAAAGGGATTGAATTAAAAAATGGAGAAACTCTTACTAATGGATGAATCGCTGCACAAACATCATGCGCAAAGCCGGGAATCGTTAATTCCATCGTCCTCGCGCCGCCCCCGATCCGATCTGCGGCTTCCAATAGCAGCACCGACAATCCTTCTCGCTGAAGAGTAATTGCCGCTGCCAGTCCGTTCGGGCCGGCTCCGATCACTATTGCATCGAAGACTCCCATGACTTGTCAGCATTCGGATGATTAATCCGGATTTGGAACTCTTATAGACGCTCCAAAGTTCCGTTGTAAACTTCTGTACTACTATTAATCCGGAAATAATAAATACCTGATGGTAAATGAGCCGCATTGATTTTATTCACCGAACCGGCTTGCAATGTTTGGCTCATCACTACCCTTCCATCTGAACTGTATAATACAAAGTTGATCGATTCTCCAATGGTTGAAGGCGTTGCCAGGTTCCAGTAATCCGTAGCAGGATTTGGGTAAATGCGAATAGCCTGAGCTAATGCCTTTTCCTCTACTGAGGTGCGGAAATGAGTAGTTACAAACAACGCCCCTCCATAAAAACTATTCGAGAGGAAGCGTGCATAGTATCCATCATCAGCACCAGCCACTGCCCATCTTTCTGATGTTGCTTCGCTACCATGACCGTAAACTTTCAGGTCGTTAGATGAAAGACTTGACAATCCTGATGCCGGATTAGCATCCACATTTGCTTTCCGGATGGCATACACGTAAATCTGTTCAAAGTCGGTTCTGCGATCTTCATTCAGACTACCCAACAAATCAGCGGTATCTGTACCGGTAAAAGGCAATAAAAACTCCATCAAGGATTGTGCACTATTTACGGGACGTAATGAGTAGTACCGTTGTGTTGTAAATGCCATCTCTCTGATATTTGGCGTACCGGCAGGGAAAGTAATTCTTACCCCTTTGTTCGAGCCCAAATCATTGAGTGTGGTGGTTGACACGTTAAATGCCAAATTCTTCATATTGCCGATATTGTTACCGTTCTTTTTGATCTTCATTACGACTTTGTCATCAGATTTATCGGCAGTATTATTATCGTTATAGTAGTAGGTCACCCCGCCTGCGTCAGTACATTCGCGGTTAGCTACCAGACTAACACCGGTTTCATTTGTGGGTGTATTCACCAAATATTCAGACACGCAGCTCTTTCTGTAACGCATGTTGTTACGGATCAGATCACCGGGTAATGGACCGAAACCTTTGGTGAAACTGATTGAACCACCCATATGGCAATAGCTCATGATAGTACCACCACCGGGAGGAAAAGAAGGATAAGAGCTGGCGCAATTACCCTCTGGTGGTCGACAACCATCGATGGGGCCACCAGGCCAGGAACAACTATGAGTATGAGGTGAGCCGACTAAGTGACCAACTTCGTGAGTGATCATTTCCGCATCCCAGCTATAAGTCGGGAAAGGGTTCTTGGTATCGCGAGTGATATTGCAGAATGCATAGGGACCCACGTGCTTGTTGTTGGAAAATCTGTAATTCAAACAAAGCGCATCCAACCAAGCTACACCGCCCATATTACCACCTTTGGTGGAAAGCATCACACCCACATTAGCGCCATATAATTCATTGCGGGTAAGATCTCCGAATTTATCCAAAAAGTTCAAGGAGCTGTTGGTAGCCAAACCCCAGTAGGCATCGTTGGCTTCATTTACACGAATGATCTTGATAGAAAAATAGATTTCCTCATTGGCGTAAATAACTGCAGCAACGTTATGAGCAAAACTGATGTAGTCGGCAACAGCGTTCACATCATTGTTAAAAGATTGGTAGGTGCGAAAATCTGCCTGATAATAAACTGTAAGATCTTTACATGTACCGTAAACACTTCTACTCATATCAGCGATATCACGAGCAGGATCCTTAATTACCGGCAATTGATCTGTGGCACATGAAGGAGGTGTTGTGTTGATGATAGCTGCATCATTATAAAGAATATAACGGGTGCTGACTTCACCTTGAGCAAGCATTGTATTAGGAGCCAATACAAAGTTTCCACCCAGATTTGGGATCGAGAATATGCCGTAAATGCCATGCTCGAAAATAGAAATGGCTGCCATTGAACCGGTACGATCGCTGATGATACCTCGGTAATGAACGCCAGATTTATAATCTACTACACGTACTTTATCCCCGTTGACCGCCTCCACTCTGAAATTTTCATCGTAGTTCTCATAACGTACCAACTGCAAATCAAATTGATCAACACCGATATCGATTTTGAAACTCAAATAAGGATGTTTGGCATTCGCCAATTCACGTAGCGTGCTCTCATCCAAACTGAGATAATAAGCTTCGGTAACATATTCTGAAGCCAGACCCTTTGGCACATTCAAATCTGCAGTCCATAAATTTTGAACTGTATAAAAACTTCGCTGTTGCTGTTCTCTCAATACCATAGCCTCTACTGGCGTAAGCTGCTGTACGCGGGCAAAGGAGACAGTAACAGTTGAAATCAAAATAACGATACAACTAAATAGACGGAGGGTAAAAGTTTTTGACATTTTATGACGGTAACGCTCAGGTAAAAAATTAATAATGGACGAAAATACGAATTTAACCGAATATAGATGCGTTACCGCTGCAGGTAACGTTTGATCTCCCTTTCTACATCTCTGGTTTTGATTGACTCTCTTTTATCATGTAATTTCTTACCCTTGCCTAGACCGATTTCCAACTTGGCCCAACCGTCTTTTCCCACCTTTACGCTTAAGGGAACAATCGTATAACCTTTTTCTTTAACCTTGTCAGCCCACTTTCTCAACTCTTTCTTCTTCAGCAGCAACTTTCTTTCTCTCAGGGGGTCATGACCGGCGTATCCCGAATTAACGTAGGGAGCAATATGCAAATGCTTTATCCATAATTCACCCTTATGAAAAAAACAGTAGCTATCATTAAAACTCACCTTGCCATTTCGGATAGATTTGATTTCAGAACCGGTAAGCACAATACCGGCCGTCAGACGGTCATCTATTGCATACTCAAAAGTTGCCGGCCGGTTCTTTATATATACCTCTGAATTCACTATGCTAAATTAAACTTCCTTTAGGAACCAGTTGATAGTAGTAGCGAGCTTTTGTCGTAAATCTTTGCGCGGAACAATAAAATCTAGGAATCCATGTTCCAGCAAAAACTCAGATCGTTGAAAACCTGCTGGCAAGTCTTTCTTAATTGTTTCTTTGATTACCCTTGGTCCGGCAAAACCAATCAACGCTTTAGGTTCCGCAATATTGATATCCCCCAACATTGCATAAGATGCGGTAACCCCACCCGTTGTAGGATCTGTCATTAAGGAGATATAGGGCAGTCCTGCTTTGGCCAACAAGGTCAGTCTGGCACTGGTTTTTGCCATTTGCATCAATGAAAAGGCGCTCTCCATCATCCGCGCACCGCCGGATTTGGAAATAATCATAAAAGCCTGATTATGCTCAATGGCATAATCGATCGCCCGACTGATTTTTTCACCTACTACCGAGCCCATAGAACCTCCGATGAAATTGAAATTCATACAAGCCACGACTAATGGAAGACCATGAACCTTACCGACACCTACAGAAAGGGCATCTTTCAGACCGGTAGCCGCTTGTGCTTCATCCAATCTCCTTTTATAAGGCTTGACATCCACAAATCCCAATTCATCCTTCGGGACAATTTGCTCAAACAGCAAATCGTACTGACGATCATCGAATATTATATTAAAATACTCGGCTGCATTAATCCTGTTGTGATAGTCACACTTATGACAAACGTAGAGGTTCTGCTCCAGTTCGCTAATGGTAACTGTGGTTTTGCATTCCGGACATTTATGCCAAAGGCCATCAGGGGCCTCCTTTTTCTCATGCGTACCGGTTAAAATCCCCTTCTTTATTCTGCGAAACCAGGTTGATGACATAAGTCTTTTTCGATTGGTTAAGATTTACCCGTATTCCGAATTCCGGAAAACAGGGGGACAAAGATAAACAGTAATGCGCAGATAGGTACCCATATTATAAAATCATTAATACCCCGTGGATTCTGTCTATTACTGGCACAGTTGTTATGGATTATAATTACACATCTGTTCTATATACGAACAGTCCGCACATCCCAGGCACAACCAGCTAATAATCAGGCTTCTACCTGCATTTAATCACTTTTAAATCCCAAGTTATGAAAAAGTCAACCAAGAAATTATTGGGGTTCCTAAGCTGGATTCCACTCAGCATCTTTACCTGCAGCTTCATACAATTCTTATACGTTTCGCGTCCGCTCATGGAAGATAGAATTTACGATCAGCACGAAAAAGTGAATTTCTATCTGCATCAATACTACGATAGTATGTTCTGGTGGCTTTGTATTGGTTCAATTATCGGAGTAACCATTCTGATCATTTATTCCATGCATCTCTTGCGTCTCAAGACCATGCATCCGGCCACAAAAGCGCTCTGGTTTATTTTTATGGCATTTACCGGTTCTTTCGCGCTGCCCATTTTCTATTATTTCCAATTAAAACCGGAACCCGAAGACGTACCGCTGCACCCAAATATCGAATACCGAACTCCGGGTTACTAATTCACTTGTCGGGCAAGGAGAAATATTGAGGGGGATCGCTTAACTTTGGTTTCCTCTTATAATTGCGCCCTATGTCGCTTTCTATTGCTATTATTAACGGCCCGAATCTGAATCTGTTAGGAGAACGAGAGCCTGAATGGTACGGTTCCGCATCTTTTGAGGAATATCTGTCGCAATTGAGACAATGGTTCTCGGAAATCAACATCAGTTATTTTCAGTCGAATGTAGAAGGCGAACTGATCAATTTCCTGCACCAATGCCGGGAGCAAATGAATGGGGTCATTCTGAACGCCGGAGCTTATACGCATACCAGTATTGCACTCGCAGACGCAATAGCTGCTACCCGATTAAAGGTAATTGAAGTGCATATTTCCAACGTGTTTGCACGTGAGGAATTTAGACGCACTTCCTTTATTGCTTCCAAATGCGTCGGGTCTATTAGCGGACTGGGTTTAGACAGCTATAGATTGGCAATTGAATGGTTTCAAAGGCATTTAGCCCCTGAAACCCTTTAAAAATTCTTCAGTAGGCATCCTTTTCTTTCCTTCCATTTGCAACTCTTCGATATAAACCCATCCATCCTTAACCGCAAATCGAAGGATGGCAGGTTGTTTAACTTCATATGTTCCGGGGTCTTTTTGATGTGATTCCGGAGCAAATCTTGCCCTATATAATTTCAACGTTTTCCCTCCGAAATCTGTCCATGCAGCCGGATAAGGAGCCAACCCCCTGATATGATTGATTACGCTATTACCATCTCGCGACCAATCTACACGCATGTCCTCCTTAAAAAGTTTAGGGGCATGCCGAAGTTCTGATTCCGGAAAATTTGATTGGGGCTGCTCTACCAAGCTGCCGGCCGCCAGTCCATCTACGGTCTCTACCAATAATTCAGCTCCTAATATCATCAGTTTATCATGCAGGTCCCCCGCGTTATCTTCCGGCAGGATAGGCAATTTCTTTTGTAAAAGAATATCACCCGTATCGATCTCGTGCTTTAATTTGAAGGTAGTGACACCTGTTTCCGTCTCCCCATCCATTATCGCTCTATTGATGGGCGCGGCACCCCGGTATCGGGGCAGCAACGAAGCATGGACATTGATCGTACCCATTGGCGGCATATTCCAAACTACTTCGGGCAACATCCTGAAAGCCACCACTATATGCAGATCAGCAGCTAATTCACGCAACTGCGATAAAAACTCCGGCGACTTCAATCGCTCGGGTTGCAACACAGGAATATTATTCGTCAGTGCATAGTTTTTCACCGGAGGAGACTGCAATTGACGGCCCCTACCGGCGGGTTTATCCGGAGCCGTTACTACAGCAACCACGTTTTTCCCGTTCTCAATCAAAGCCTTCAAAGAGGCTACAGCAAAATCAGGTGTACCAAAAAATACTATTCTTAAACTCATATTAAGCTTCAAAATCAAAAACAAACAGAACCCTGTAAAGGTAACTCGTTTCACTATTTTCGAGGTACAAACACTAGTTGTTCTTAAATTCTGTGTCTACTTTTAAGAATCCCGACAAAATTTTACGCTCCATTAAACCTTCTTACATTTACATAGTCCAACTACAATATGATGCCGTTACGGTCGATAACAGATGAACAGGAGTTATTAGCAGCATTTCGGGAACCATCAACCCGTGAAGCCGCTTTTACCCGGCTGGTAGAACTTTACCAGGAGCGCCTATATTGGCATATTCGCCGGATGGTAGTAGAACATGAGGATACTAATGACATACTGCAACAAGTATTTATTAAAGTATGGAAACATCTCGACAACTTCAGGGCTGATTCCAATCTCTATACCTGGATGTACCGGATCGCCACTAATGAAACCTTGACCTGGCTGGAACAAAAAAAGAAAAGATCATCATTATCGCTGGATGATGAAGTAATGAGCGATCTATCCGGGAAAGTTGTGGCACAACAAGGCTTCGATGCCAATAAGTTAGAATGGAAACTCCAACAAGCCATTCAATCTCTACCCGAAAAACAAAGAATCGTATTTAACTTGCGATATTATGACGAAATGCCCTATGAACGTATGGCCGAAGTTTTAGAGACCTCAGAGGGCGCTTTAAAAGCGTCCTATCACCACGCGGTGAAAAAAATAGAGCATTTTATCAAAAACAATTAAACTTTTCAGCATCTGAAAAGTCAAACTACCGATGAAGCAGAAGAACGATATAAAGAGGGAGTTAGCATCAATGGGCAGCATTCTGGTGGATGCACCACAGACAATGCCCTACCAAGTTCCGCAAGGCTACTTTAATAATCTAGCACCTGAGATTGCTGACCAAATCCAGTTGTCGGAAGGTGCGCTCACGGACTTACCCAAACAGCTACCATTTTCCGTACCTGAAGGGTATTTTCAATCTCTGCCTCAATCCATTCTTCAAAAAATTCAGGAGGAAGAACCATCCGTACCGGCTATTCCGAATCCGATGAAAGCTCCGGATGGCTATTTCGAACAATTGCCCGGGCAAATTCTAATGGCGGTACGGCAATCTGAACGCGAAACCGCTCCCGAACCGGCTAAGCAACCCACCCGCACCATTGCTTTTAACAGAGTATTCCGATGGAAACCGCTCCGGTACGCCGCTGCGGCCTGCTTGGTAATAGCTATTGGCTTGGGCTGGTATCGCTATAATCTGGAGTCAATTCCGCAAAACTATATGCGCCAATTGGCGAACATATCTCAAGAAGAACTCCAAAGTTATATTCTCTATAATATCGATGATTTCGAAACCGAAGATCTGCTTACGGCAATCGACCTGCCCGAAGAAGGCGGTTCTTCTTTAGATCCCGTTTCCCGTTTTTCGGATGAATATATCATCCAATATCTGGATGAAACCGGATGGGGCAGTGAATTGTAATATTTAAATCATGTGAGATGAAAAAATTATTGGTTATAATCGCTATGCTTATTATTCAAACAGGATGGGCACAGCAAAACAGATTTGAGGAAATTCGCGCTTTAAAAGTGAGTTTTATCACAGAGCGTCTCCACTTAACTCCGGAACAGGCCTCTCGATTTTGGCCGGAATACAATAAGTATCAGGACGAACTCAGAGCGGTAAGGAGAAGTTTTAGGGAAAAATATCAGGAGCAAAACAAACAGGCTACCCGGGAACAAGCTCGTGAATTTATAGAGGCAAGTCTCGAATATCAACAAGAGGCATTGGAACTGAAAAAAAAGTATAAAGACGTTCTTCTAAAAACAATTACGCCGGAGCAATTAGCCCAACTTTACGATGCAGAGCGGGATTTCAAAAAGATGCTGATCGAACAATTGAAATCGCGTTCAACGGAATAAAATTTGCGCGGATTCGCAAATCAACTTAAAGACAAGCAGTCGCTGCAGATCCCCTCGATGTTCAGGTTGTACTTCTCAGCGCGATAATTAGTAGGGAGCTGAACCGGCGGAATATGCGTGTCCTCGAGACAAACAACCGTTTGACACCGGGTGCAATTAAAATGGATATGCTCATCGTGGTGATGGCCCGTTTCACAATTATTCTCATTACACAGTGCATATCTGGCGGTACCATGCACATCAATAATCTTGTGAATCAAACCCTTTTCCTCAAAAGCGTTCAACACCCGGTATAGAGTTACCCTGTCGGCGTACTGACTGTATTCCTTCTCCAACTCCGGCTGAGAAACAGCCGGTTTATGTTTCAAAAAATGATCAATAAGCCGCAGACGTATCCCTGTCTTCTTTAAGCCTGCGGCGTCCAACTTCTGTGCAGCGGTATCCATCATGCCAAAGATACGAAAAGCTGAGGGATCAGCTCTTTCGTCCGGTTTTACGCTTTTTCTTGTTTTCAGTGTTCCTATATGCCTTTTTGCCGGATTTCTCTCCGGCCTTAGCTTTTTTCTTTTTTGCCCCCGATTTGAGATTCGATTGCGCCGGCAATTCAGCGATCCCAAATTCTATCTGCCGTTTACCCAAATTTGCACTGATCACCTGCACCTTCAGTTTATCACCCATACTAAACCGAACACCGGTATGTATGCCCACCAAGGCATATTCCTCATCTACATGCCTAAAATCATCGATCTCCGACAACTCCGTCAGCGATACCATACCCTCACATTTATGTAAGACCGTTTCTGCCCAGAATCCAAATCCCGCCACACCTGTTATCACTGCATCAAATTCCTCGCCTACATAGCTTTGCATAAACTCAACCTGCTTATACTTATTAGCTGCGCGTTCAGCCTCCATCGCCCTTCGTTCCTGATCACTACAATGGCGACATTTCTGCTCCATATGCTTCGCCGGCTTCACTTGCTTCCGTAATATCTGATCCAATACGCGATGTACCAGTATATCCGGATAACGACGAATAGGGGAGGTGAAATGACAATAATTGGTGAATCCCAATCCGTAATGCCCGATATTCTCCGTAGTATAAACTGCCTTTGCCATGGTGCGAATACCCAGACTTTCCAACACCTGGAGCTCCGGCCTATCCGCTGCCAATCGCAACATTTCATTAAATGAACGGGCAATTCCTTCCGGACTGTTTAAATCAAATTTATAGCCAAATCGATAAGCAAATGTGGTAAACAGTTTCAACTTATCTTCATCAGGCACATCGTGCACACGGTAAGGGAATGGTACCGGCTTATCCTTAACTTTTGTCTGCGATACAAATTCCGCCACCGTACGGTTGGCCAATAGCATAAATTCCTCAACCAGTTGATGCGCCTCCTTGCTTTCCTTTACCACTACGCCTATCGGCACAGCATGTTCATCCAACTGAAAACGAACTTCTTTTGAAGAAAAATTTATAGCGCCTTTCTGAAATCTCTCGGCACGGAATCGTTGGGCCAGATCATTGAGCGTTCGCAATACCTCTGCATGATCGCCATCGGCTCCTTCAATAATCTCCTGCACTTCTTCATAAGTGAATCTGCGGCGTGAACGAATGATCGTCCGTCCCAACCAATACTCCTTCACCTTCCCTCCCCGGGTGATGGTAAAAATTGCAGAAAACGCATAGCGATCCTCATCGGGCCTCAGTGAGCATAGGTTATTGGACAAGCGCTCGGGCAACATGGGCAACACCCTATCCGGCAAATAAACACTGGTTGCTCTTAAATACGCTTCCTTATCCAGTTCGGAATCTTCCTCTACAAAATAGCTCACATCTGCGATATGCACCCCGATTTCATAAGACCCGCCCCTCAATCTTTTAATGGAAATAGCATCATCAAAATCTTTGGCGTCCACCGGATCAATGGTGATCGTTAAAGTATCACGCATATCTCGTCTATTAGCCAGCTCCCGACTATCGATCTGATCCGGGAACCGAGCCGCCTCCTCTAAAACATCATCAGGGAACTTAAGGGGGAATCCCCCTTCCACCAAAATCGATTGCATCGCCACCTCATTCATACTCTCATCAGTGAGGATGGAGATTACTTCCCCTAAAGGGCTCTTAGATTTTTTAGTCCACTCTACTAAACGAACCAAAGCATGATCCCCGTCCTTTGCTCCGTTCAATCCGGTAGGAGGTATGAATATATCCACCGGCATGTCTTTGTCCGGTATAAGAAATGCATAGTTGGTGTTCACCTCAATTCTTCCCGTAAACTCTGTCTGCCGCCTGCTGATTACCTCAACCACTTCCCCCTCCTGGCGACCCGAACCGCGTGCAGATCCGTAAACATTTACTTTCACAGTGTCGCCATCCAAAGCAGTTCCCTGCAAACTGGGCGGGATCATTATATCCCGCTCCAATCCATCTACCGTCACAAAGCCTGTCCCACTTTTTACTAATTGTAGCTTTCCGATATACTCGGTCGACTTGTTTTTTGTTTTCTTCTTTTGCTGCTGCTTCTTCAAGCTCATACTCAAATTTGAATGTATAATTATACAAATATAGGTGTTGTAAAACTAGCGTAGAATAAGATGCTATTAGTTAATATGATCATTCCTGCACAATTGCCTGTTTCGGTTTAATAGTTTTCCACCTATTTTTGCTCTTCAACCTGATTGAATCTACTATTTTAAACATAAATCGTGCCTATGTCTATTTCTGACTATAATCATTCCGCTGCTACACGCTTCATGCGATATGTACAGATTGATACACAGAGTGATCCCGATTCTCCCGCTCAGCCTTCCACCGAAAAACAAAAAGACCTGAGTCGGGTGCTGGTAGCAGAACTGAAAGAAATAGGTATCGAAGATGCAGAGCTCGATGAATACGGATACGTATACGCGACCATCCCCGCAACTACCGACAAACAAGTTCCGGTGATTTGCTTTTGCGCCCATGTTGATACTGCTCCTGACTGTAGCGGCAAGGGTGTAAAACCTATCCTTCATAAAAACTATGATGGTAGCGATATCGTTCTGCCCGATGATCCTAGTGTGGTGATCAGCACAAAAGAACATCCTTATCTATCTGAGAGAATTGGTGACGATATTATTACCGCCTCAGGAACTACATTGCTCGGGGCTGATGACAAAGCCGGCGTTGCCATCATTATGGATCTGGCACAGTACCTGAAGCAACACCCCGAAATTCCACATGGGAAAATCCGTATCCTATTTACCCCTGATGAGGAAATTGGAAGAGGAGTTGCGAAAGTGGATATCGCAAAATTAGGCGCTGATTTCGGCTACACGCTCGACGGTGGTGAAAGAGGCCATCTAGAAGGTGAAACTTTTTCCGCTGATTCCGCCACTTTTACTTTCCACGGTGTCAGCGCACATCCTGGTTACGCGAAAGGCAAAATGGTACACGCCATCAAAGTAGCGGCTCATTTTGTCAGCCAATTGCCTCTGGATAGCTGGAGTCCCGAAACTACCGAAGGCTATGAAGGGTTCGTCCATCCAGTTCATATGGAAGGTGTATTGGAAAAAGCATCCGTGCAATTTATTCTTCGGGACTTCAATTCTAAAAAATTGATCGATCATCTGGATCGACTCAAACAAATTGCAACAGAAACTATAGCTGCCTTCCCCGGCTCAAATTTTGAATATACGGTTACCGAACAGTATCGGAATATGAAGGAAATTCTGGATCAACATCCGCAAGTAATGGATTATGCTGCTGAAGCATATAGCAGAGCCGGATTAGAACCAGTTAGAATGAATGTGAGAGGTGGCACTGATGGATCACGCCTCTCCTTTATGGGGCTCCCTTGCCCCAATTTGTTCACAGGTGAAATGGGAATTCACAGCAAACAAGAATACGTGAGTGTTCAGGACATGGAAAAATCAGTAGAAGTATTGGTTAACCTCGTACAAGTATGGACTGATCACTCCTAGATGATTCCTGTTCTTTTAAAAAAATAGTTTCACACAATCAAAGCGTATATGAACCAACAGCTCAAAACCATACTGCTGACCATACTTACCTTGTCGGCCTTTACAATCGCTCTAGTAGAATTGAGCGGTGTCAGTAAAACTGCGTTGTTCAATAAGTACAATATCGGCAGTGATGATCACCAACATCAACATGCTACGGGAACCAAAATCCCTACAGAAACTGAGAATCCGATTCCGAAAACAACAATTTCGTTTGAGGACACACAACATGATTTCGGTGAAATTACAGAAGGGGATGTCGTAAGGCATGCATTTAAATTCACCAATACCGGAGACAATCCGCTGGTGATTACAAGAGCTCAGGCTACTTGCGGTTGCACCGTTCCCGAATGGCCAAAAGCCCCGATCGCTCCGGGAGAAAGCGGCGAGATCGTAGTAGAATTTAACAGTAAGAACCGGACCGGTCATCAAAAGAAAAACGTGCTGATATACTCCAATGCACAGCTCGAAGCGATGTCGATTGGATTCAAAGCAGAAGTAAAAGAAAAATAAATTATGACAGCATCGCTGACCCGTCAAGCAGGGAAATACCTTTCCCTCGTAAAATTCAGCCATACCATATTTGCACTGCCATTTGCAATGATCGGATTTGCTTTGGCAGTGCTCTATGAACAACAGAGTTTCAGATGGGATTTACTCATCAAAGTTTTGCTCTGTATGGTTTTTGCACGAAATGCTGCAATGGCTTTTAACCGCTGGCTCGACAGGCGATTTGATGCATTGAACCCAAGAACTGCCGGAAGAGAAATACCTGCCGGAATTATCAGTCCGAAGAAAGCTTTGCTTTTCACCATCGTTAACTGCTTATTATTTATAACCACAACCTGGTTCATCAATGAGTACTGCTTTTATCTCTCCTTTGTAGCCTTATTCGTCATCCTTTTTTATAGTTATACCAAACGATTTACTGCACTTTGTCACTTGGTTTTGGGAGTGGGTCTATCACTTGCTCCTATCGGCGCTTACCTGGCAGTTACAGGTTATTTCGCAATACTTCCAATCTTGTTTTCCTTTGCTGTTTTTACATGGGTTTCAGGCTTTGATATCATTTACGCATTGCAAGATGAAGAGTTTGACAAAAGCCTGAAACTACACTCCATTCCGGCTGCAATGGGTGTTAGAAAGGCTCTCATCACTTCCACTGTCTTGCATGTATTTACCGCAGCATTTGTAATTGCGGCAGGCGTACTCGGTCAGTTCTCATGGATCTACTGGATCGGCACAATGGTGTTTATAAGTTTGCTGACCTATCAACACCTGATCGTAAAACCCGGCGACTTAAGCAGAGTGAATATGGCATTTGCCAATACCAACGGACTCGCCAGTATTTCATTTGCAATCCTTACTATTCTATCCTTGTTGCTCGACTAGTAAAAGCAGGGGCGATTATTTTCCTTATATTTGAGGAACACCCTATTTTAATTGCCCATGTTTGTTGCCTATCGAACGATATTTTTGCTTGGTTTAATAGTTCTTATTACTCAAGCTAATGCACAACCTATTCAGGATTTCCCCAAGCCGATTACGCTAAAAGATTTCGGACTGCGAGGTCCTGTCTCCAAAGTAGAAGAGGTGCAGTCGTTCTATCGAACCAAGGAGCAAAAACTGATCATCCGCAATTTGTCTTTCGACAAATTCGGTCGTTTGGATAGCATCACCGTGGTAGATACCAATTCAGTGCCTACCCTAACTGTTTATCATTATTCCAACGATACGCTCATCAGTAGCGAAGTAATTTATAAAGGGAAGAAATCGGGAGATTCCATTGCCTACCTCTATAATAAATCCGGTCGTCTTCGGGAGATACATAGCTTTAACCTAAAGGGCAAACCAACTGCCATCAGTCGGTACAGATATGATAGTGAGCGAAAGCTAAATTATATCATGAAACACGATGGGGACAATAAGCTCATGGAGATAATTCGGTTTCGATTTCCTGCACCTAATGAGTACGTCCGGTCTGTTTTCGACGAAAACCAACAATATGTTTCAGGGATTCATTTTATGATCGAAACAGGAGCTGATAAAACTCAATGGACACGCTTCTATTATCTGGGATCACCCGATAGTTTGAACCAGATCGAAGATATTACTTTGAATGCCGAGGGATTAGAAACACGCAAGGTGCTTATGGACGGACAAAGAAGAATGACGGGTTACAGCAGTACTAGTTACAACGAACATAACGATCCTATAGAAAGCTCAGTTTTTTCGGAGCTTACCGAATCTCAGGATGAACTGCGCTACGAATATAATTACGATGCGCAGGGTAATTGGACTTCTTTAAATATCTTGAAGAATGATAGTCTGGAAATGTCTGCAGCCCGCGCGATTATTTATTTCAAAGACGAATAATTGCATTTGCCGACATCAATTTTTTCAATCATCGAAACACATATTGAAGACGCGGTCCGAGATTCAGACATCGAGAACATAATTCGGGACTCGAATACAGGTTGCGACCGGCCAACTGTTTGGAGGTTTCCAGCGGTAGCCAGCCCTGCTCCGACTAAGATCCAAATTGTCTGACCTTATACGGAAACCGCTTAGCATAAGCTTCTATTAATTGCATCATGTAATGATTGCCCGGATAACGAGTGAGACTATTCCTAAAATCTTCCACTGTATTTAAATCACTACTTTCAGAGATATATCCCATTGCATAAAAATCACCCCGCTCTACCCAAATACAACTTCGTTCACCGTCCTCCCGTCCCTTATCGATAATCGCGAAACTGGGACGACATTCCTTGAGATGATACAAAGCCTCTTCTACCTTATAATTATACTCTTGGGGCGTTGGTAAAACAGAAGGTTCACGCAAGGTGGATCTACCAACATCTTCTGTATCAAATGCGAAATGACATAAGTCAGGCGATAATCCGAAATCGGCTATCAATTTTCGCAACTGAGCAGCTGCATCTGCCGCCATGTGAAATGCTTGCACACATCTTTGAAATTTTGACAATTTGCCTGCCGCTATACGCATATACCCCGCCTGATCCTCATATAGAACCAAACCATACTTGGGTTCAAATCGCTTCAAGGCCCGATTGTAAGCTGGCCATAACCGCTTAATCTCAATGCATTCCAGTAACAATGCCATTAGTTCAGTAGCGCAAATCTCAAACGATATTCCATGAATGTCGCGCAAGAAATGCTGCCTTTGCGGACTGATGGTATGACCGATAAAATGGGTAGTTACACGCTTCTTAATATTTACTGCCTTACCTACATAGATCACCTTTCCTGAACGATCATGAAAATAATAAATACCCGGGCGATTGGGTAAAGCGTCAAACTGATCTCGTGGCAAATTAGGTGGCAATCGTTGTTCTCCGGAGTTTTTTTTAAGCATCTCCGCAATAACACCCTCCGTGTCCCATTCCAATAACTTGCCGAGTAAGATCGCAGTTGCCTCCGCATCCCCTCCCGCGCGGTGCCGATTTTGGATGGAAATATCTAATGCATCGCACAATCTGCCCAGACTATAAGAACGTAAGCCCGGTCTGATCTTCCGACTCATTCGCACCGTACACAACTTTCGGGCAGTCCATCGAAACCCGGCCTGCTCTAATTGATGTCTAACAAAAGAATAATCGAAATTGACATTGTGAGCTACGAATATCCTGCCCTCTAATAATTCGTATACCCTGGGGGCAATATCCGCAAATACCGGGGCATCACGCACCATTTCATTATTAATGCCGGTCAGTGCAAATATGGGAAGGGGTATTTCCTTCTCAGGATTTACTAGGGTTTCAAACCGCTCTATCACCTCTCTGCCATTGTGAATAATAATGGCAATCTCCGTAATTCGACTATGCGTGGCATTCCCCCCCGTAGTCTCAATATCCACTACTGCAAAGGTCTGATCCTTCCCTTTTTTGTTCATATTTAACTCCCGAACTTCCATTTTGACACTATTAGTATCAAAACAAGGAGATCAAATTGACAGTTTTATTTGGAAATTCAAAAAAAATATTAGAATTTTTCGGTACCTACTCGTATTCAATCACTTGTGAATCTCTCCCATTTCCGTCAAACGGGCTTGAATATTGCCGTAGATAATTTCCAATTTGGCGGGTCTTTCCTGATACCATCTCATCGCCTCTAAAAATTCCTCTTCCGTAATCTTGTGAAAAGCGAAAATCTCCATGTAAAAGCGAGCCAGAGAATCTTTGTTCTTCACATTGACAGGCGGCAAACTATCCGGCTGAAGCATTGTACTATAAGAGTCTGCGACCTGCAAATCAAACAGGATCTGTTCCATTGTCTGCGATGAAACAGGAGCCTGCTCGATTTCCTTTTCGTTGGAGCAGCTCCATAAAATCAGACAAAACAGGATAGAATAACCTCTAAATTTAGCAGGCATCTCATTTATTTTAGGGAGCTATACCTTGCAGCGTTAGCAACATCGGTTTGAGAAAGCATAGTAACAAAAGGGAGTCTCTCTTCTTTAGGAAGTTGGGCAAGTATCCTTAAAAACTCATCAGTCTTTGCATTAAAGAAGAATTGCAACAATATCGACCCGGGATTCTCTTGGTTCAATTGCTGTAAAATGGAGACACCGTTCAGAATGGCCTGTCTTGCCTCCTCCGGTTTACTCAGCATCATATCCATTCCCTCCCGGTGCATGATATACCAGAATGTATGGAATGCCGCAAATCTCGGACTCATGATCTGATCGATCAACCAGTACCTATTGGTGCGCCCATCGAATGCCTGCCAGCCCGGAATACTCTTTCCCTCTTCCGGTGCGTTATTGACAATATGTTGTACCTTCTTAAAATAAGGCATGCCACCATTTTGAGAGAAGCTGCTGTAATCGAGTGCTATTACTAAATAAGCATAATACGCTAGCACAGCCGTCAAGTTAGCCTCCAATGGGTTGGCTCCGCTGACCCTGTTCTCATCAAATTGCAAGGGATTGAACTGGGAATAACGAAATACAAAATCCCTATCGATGAAATTAACCAGTGGACTGGTATAGCTGGTGTTAAAAACGGGACGTGAAGCTTGGATATTAATAGTTGCCGTATAAGCATCATCGCTGCCTCCATGTTTACCCGTGAGATTTATCAAAATATTGCAATCGATTCTCTCCTCCGGCAAAAACACGTCGTTGGTCCATTTGCGCGTATTCATGAATTCGGTTATCGCCCTTTCCATAGTCCGAAATACCTCCGGATCTGTATTTGTTATCTTGTCGTGCATCACCTTTACCTTGCAGTTCAGTTCCTGTGCCTGTACCGACAGAGAAAGGAGTCCGACAAACATTGCCAACAGTATGCTAAATCTAACCTTCATAACGCTGCAATTCGAGAATATAGTTAACAATAATCTGCGCAACTTCTGCTTTTTGTAATAAAGGATATTCCTTCAGGCCGCCGCTCTTTTCCACTATAGTCACCTTGTTCGTGTCCACCCCGAATCCGGCTCCCGGATCCCGCAACGAATTCAATACAATAAAATCGGCATTCTTCTCTTCGAGTTTCCGGCGCGCATGTTCCAGAGGGGATTCTGTTTCCAATGCGAACCCCGCTAATACCTGTCGCTCCGTCTTTTGCCTTCCTAAAGTTGCCAATATATCCGGATTCTTAACAAACGTAACAGATAACGCGCCCGAATGCTTCTTTATTTTTTCGTCCGCCACATTTTCGGGTCTGTAATCAGCCACAGCTGCCGCCATCACGGCGATATCTGTTTCGGGAAATGACTTCACACATGCTTCGTACATCTCTAGTGCAGACTCTACGCGCTGAATTTTGACTGAGGGATGATGCGTTCCCAGATGAGTTGGCCCCAACACCAAAGTTACTTCTGCCCCTCTCTCCGCCAGTTCCTCCGCTAGCGCAATTCCCATCTTACCGGAAGAAAAATTTCCTATGAATCGCACCGGATCGATTCGCTCGTAGGTCGGACCGGCCGTAACCAAAGCTTTCTTACCTGCCAGCTCGTTGCCTTTATTAAAAAATTGAGCTATAAAACCGACAATTTCTTCAGGTTCAGCCATTCTTCCCTCACCCGTCAATCCACTCGCGAGTTCACCATGCCCTACAGGCAGGATATTATTTCCATGGGTTTTCATCTGCTGCACATTTTTCTGCGTTGCAGGATGATGCCACATATCTACATCCATAGCAGGCGCAACGAAAACCGGACATCTCGCAGAAAGATAGACAGCATCTACCATTGTTGCACAATGCCCGGAGGCTAGTCGCGCCAATGTATTTGCGCTGCAAGG
The DNA here is from genome assembly GCA_964636205.1 of uncultured Chitinophagaceae bacterium. Classification (GTDB taxonomy): domain Bacteria; phylum Bacteroidota; class Bacteroidia; order Chitinophagales; family Chitinophagaceae; genus JBEBVQ01. Next base: position 26,457 of record CAZWPF010000017.1, read on the forward strand.
TGCAATGAGCATTAGATCCGCCCAAAGTCCCAACTCCACGTGATTATTCCATGAAGACCCGTCTACCACACTTTGGTAGACAGGATTTTTAGATACAGTCGATAAAACGAGTGGACTCACAAAATGCTCTGCGGCATTTGTCATCAGTACCCGCACTTCCGCGCCTGATTTTACCAACAGTCTCACCAAATTCGGAATCTTGTAGGCCGCGATACTTCCGGTAACTGCAACAATTATCTTCTTTCCTGATAAATCCATGAAATCGATTTCAGCTCAAACAATGCAAATTACGATTTTTTAAACGGCTGATGTTGTTAAATAGCTGATACAGCCCCGTTTCCTGCACGCATTGCTCTAAATGATTCCCATCTGTTGCATTAGTTGGGTAGCGTTGTTGGTGGTAGAACAGCCGGGTTTCAACTTAAAATCGAATTGGAGTTGGCCGGCAGCGAGTTGGCTTTCGAAATGGTAATTTCTGATTTTTCCGTCTAACTCTTGCTCCAGTCGGCCCAAACCGGTGTCGTGTGTTGCGACAACCCCAATAACCTTCTTTTCAGTCAATTTGCGAATAATTGCTGCAGTACCTGATTGCTTATCTGCTGAATTAGTTCCTCTCAATGGTTCATCCAACAACACCAAATAAGGGTGTCGTTCCTCACTGATGGTCTCCAATAAATCTTTGATTCGATTGAGCTCAGCTTTGAAATAAGAAATGTCCTCCTGAACAGAATCTGTAATACGCATGCTGGTGTACAAGCGGCACAGACTCATTCTTAGTGATTCTGCCGGCACGGGTAAGCCCAAATGACCCATGATCAAATGCACGCCCAGGGTTCTGATAAAAGTACTCTTACCCGTCATATTTGCCCCGGTCAACAAATACAACTGTTCGTCAATCCCGATGGTGAAATCATTTCCTACTGCTGTTTGTTCGCGGAGCAGCGGGTGTCGTACATTCTTACCGGAAATCATAATACGCTGATCATCGAAAAACTCGGGGAAGACATAACCGGGATTATTGAAAGAATAAACGGCAAAAGAGATTTGGGCATCGAGTGTAGCTGAGGCCAACAAAGCTTCCTTCAGGTGGACGCCCTCTTTCCTTTTCCAACTTTGCAAATCCAGGAGATTCTGGATATCGTATATAAAGAAGGCGTTCATTAGGGGCCCCACAAACGGATTTTGTCGGTTCTCTATTCGGTTAATCAGTTTTTTCAAAGCGGGCAAACCTCGAACAACATTTTTAGACAGCTCAACCTGCTTGCGCAATTCGGGATGATTGAATTCCATTGATGCAGTGGCACTAAAAATTCCTTCATACTTCCCAATGAACCCGGTCAACTTACTCAGGAATCGAAAACCGGCTACGGTTTGCTTCCTATAAATGAGTAAGACAGTCCAGTTCATCGCGATTGCCAATCCCAATGCGGGATGCCAGCCACCCTGTTGAAAAGACAGAGTGAGTGTGATTATTGTAATGATCGGACAAATCCACCGAAGCCATTTCGCAGTCTTTTTCAGTTGTGCGGGTTGTTCCAGCCAATCGATCACATTGTCGAAATCCCCTGCAGCTTCCGGAGCCACTCTACCTAAAGTCCGGTACCGCACGAGAAAATCGGGATATTCCTTCAATTCCTTTACCAATGTTTGCCGACTAATGCAGTCTACCTTGTCATTGGCATATGGAAATTGAAGTCGCTTTGCCAGCTCGGCAGCCCCTTTCAGGGTCACTGTTCGACAAATCAACTGATATATCGATCCGATACCGAACAGGTCCAGATCGAAGCTAAAAGGATGGATGGGTTTTATGAACTTTCGGCCGTGTTGATGATGATTGAAATCTCCGTCCAAAGAACGGAGCTCCTCTTCTAAAACTTGAATTTTGGTACGGCAAATCGTCTCTTCTCTTTTTAAAGCAGTATGAATATTTAGCAATATCAAAAACACTGCTGCACCTGAAATTGCTGCTATCCACCAAACGCCCTCAGTATTTAAAATTAACCACCATACGCCGGCTATTGTGAGCAAAACAACGATTGTCCGCAGCCAAGTGATAAGATTAATTCTCTTCAGCAGCTTGTCAAGTTCTTCTTTTGCAGCGCTAAGCAGATCGGAATAAAAAATTCTTGGGTTTGAATTCATGAGATTAGTCGATCAGCAGGCAAACAGCCAAAAATAGAAAAAGCCTGATTCAGGTAGGTCCTCAATCAGGCGATATTGTAATTATACGGAAGGATCTTCGTACATGCTACTATTTAGCTCCGGGTTAGCCCTTTCTGCAGCTTCGATAGTGCTGAAATCAGAGAGATGTTTACCGCTATTCTTAGCAACAAGTGTAGTATGTTCAAAATGCGCAGACACCTTACCATCTCCGGTTACAACTGTCCACCCATCTTCTAAAGTATAAATTTCTCTGGTGCCCAGATTAATCATTGGCTCGATTGCGATCACCATACCTTCCTTAAGCCGCTTCCCTTCTCCTCTACGACCGTAATTAGGCACTTGTGGTTCCTCGTGGAGGTTTCGACCGACACCGTGTCCGACCAGTTCTCTTACCACACCGTAGCCATGTTCTTTGGATGTGAAACTTTCGATGGCGTAAGATATATCGCCAACCCTGTTATTGGCGACTGCTTGTCGGACACCCCTATAGAGCGACTCCTTTGTGATTTTCAGCAATTGTAAAGCCTCGGGGGCCACGTTACCTATAGCAAACGTATAAGCGCTATCTCCGTGATATCCGTTCATATACACCCCACAATCCACTGAGATGACATCTCCGTCCTTCAGTACATAATCGCTGGGGAAGCCATGAACAACGACCTCATTAACGCTGATACAAAGTGAGGCTGGGAATCCGTTATAATTCTTAAAGGATGGCACCCCTCCGTTATCTCTGATGAATTGCTCTGCAAGATCATCTAAAGATTTAGTAGTAATACCGGGCTTTAAAAAAGTTGCCACCTCTGTCAAGGTGGCACTTACCATTAAAGCACTTTTTTGTATTAACTCAATTTCTTCTCTTGTTCTTATATGGATCATTCTTAAAACATTCAATTATACTGAAGCACGAGCTGGAGTGCGGCCGGTGATTCTACCTGTTTTCATCAGGCCATCGTATTTGCGCATCAGCAGATGACTTTCGATTTGCTGCAATGTATCCAATACAACCGCAACACCGATCAGCATTGACGTACCGCCATAGAAAGTAGAGAAACCGCTGGTAACACCACAAAGAGCTGCAATACCGGGCAGAATACCTGCTACTGCGAGGAAAATAGATCCGGGCAGTGTAATGCGGTCCATAATAGTTGCGATATAATTTGCAGTTTCCTCACCTGGTTTTACACCTGGGATAAAGCTATTATTTCTCTTCAGGTTATCTGCCATGTCAGTAGGATTAAAGATCAGGGCAGTATAGAAGTAGGTAAAAGCAATTACCAGCACGGCATAAATAAGGTTATACCACAGAGATGTATGATCAGACAAAGCTCTAACCAAACCGCTGTTAGCAGTATCGCTGCTGGCAAAACCGGCAACGGTAGCTGGCAGGAACATGATTGCCTGAGCGAAGATGATAGGCATTACCCCTGCTGAGTTAACTTTCAAAGGAATAAAATCCCTTGCGCTGGCACCGGTTGTAGCGGTGTTTGTACCTACGATTCTGCGTGCATAGTTCAAAGGAATTTTTCTTACCCCTTGAGTCAGCACGATCAGACCCATAATTACGGCAACAAACACGATCATTTCAATCAAGAACAACAGGATACCGCCGCCACCTGCTACTCTAGAGGTAAGGCTTGAGAATTCTTGCATTAAAGATTGAGGCAGACGAGCCAGGATACCCACCATGATGAGTAAGGATACACCGTTACCGATACCTTTATCAGTAATTTTCTCACCTAACCACATAACGAACAAAGTACCTGCAGTCAGAACGACTACGGTAGTCAGCCAAAACAAGAACCCTGAATAATGTGGATCCATAGCTACTTCGTATTGTGGTGTATTCAGGTAAGCCACATATGCGCTTGCCTGGAACAGCGTAACGACTACCGTTAGGTAACGTGTATAAGTATTGATTTTACGACGGCCACTTTCTTCTTTTTGTAATTTAGCAATCTGTGGTACGACAATACCTGCCAGCTGCATAAAGATAGAAGCAGAGATATAAGGCATTACCCCGAGCGCAAAAATGGCGGCTCTATTAAAGGCACCACCTGCAAACATATCAAGGATACCGAGCAGTCCTTCCGGCCCGCTTTCATCCGACAATAAAGCTGGATTAATACCGGGTAAGGTTATATAACATCCGACCCTGTACACCAGAATAAGTAACAAGGTAAAAAGGATCCGCTTGCGGAGCTCATCGATGCTCCAAATGTTCTTCAGCGTTTCAATTAATTTCTTCACGGGGGTTGTAGTTAATCGGGTTGAAATGCGAATAAACGATAAAAGACGCATTTATCCAAATGCGTCTTTTGTCGTAAACAATCAAATTATTTCGACTGTGCCACCAGCTGCTTCTATAGCTTCTCTGGCTTTAGCACTTGCCGCATTTACTTTGAAATTAATTTTAGATTTCAATTCACCGTTACCCAGGATCTTAACCAGATCGGTGCGATTGATCAAACCAAAAACGTACAAAGTATCGGGTGTAATTTCTTCGAAGCCGTATTTAGCTATCAGTTCTTCGAGTTGTCCCAGGTTAAATACTTTATAGCTAACACGGGAATGGTTCTTGAACCCTCTTTTTGGCAAACGGCGTTGAATTGGCATCTGTCCACCTTCGTGTCCTTTTTTGGAGCTATAACCTGTACGGGCTTGTTGTCCTTTGTTACCACGTGTAGAAGTTCCCCCGTGCCCGCTACCTTCACCGCGGCCAATACGTTTTGTTTTCGAAACGGAGCCGGGAGCCGGCTTTAAATTATGCAACTGCATTTGATACAATTTTTAAACTTGCGCGGAATGTGTAACCGCTCGCAAATTGGATTAATAAAAAACTAAGCTTTAAGATCTTCAACTTTTACCAAGTGGTGTACGGCTTGTACCATTCCCAGAATCTGGGGTGTAGCTTCTACTTCCACGCTGGCGTGCATTTTACGCAGTCCTAATGCCCGGAGAGTACGCTTTTGGCGTTCTGGACGGTCGATACCGCTCTTTACCTGAGTTATTTTGATTTTAGCCATGACGCTGTATGATTCAATAAATTAACTAATGGGTATTCCTTTCTCTGCAGCTAATTACCCTTGGAACACTTTCTTCAGGGATACGCCACGATCTTTTGCAACTTGAATAGGTTCGCGCAACATACTCAGAGCTTTGATAGTAGCTTTTACCACGTTATGTGGGTTTGCTGAACCCTGAGATTTTGACAGCACGTCGGTATAACCTGCAGCTTCCAAAACCGCACGCATGCTACCACCGGCGATTACACCGGTACCCGCTGCTGCCGGTTTGATCAAAACCTTAGCTGCACCTTCTTTTGCTTCTTGGTCGTGAGGAAGAGTACCATGCATTACAGGCACACGGATCAGATTCTTCTTGGCATCATCGATACCTTTTGTGATCGCTTCCTGAACTTCCTTAGCTTTACCAAGGCCATGTCCTACAACGCCATTTCCGTTACCTACCACAACCAGTGCAGAGAAACTGAATGCACGACCACCCTTTGTTGTTTTAACAACGCGGTTGATTGTAACAACTTTCTCCTGGAGTTCCAGATCGTTGGCTTTTACGCGATTTAAATGTGTTTTCGCCATTATTATCAGATTTGAGCCGGAAGTGCTCTTCGCTTCCGTTTTGCTTGCTACTTAATACTTGTTACTAAAAAATTAAAAGTTCAAACCGCCTTCTCTCGCGCCATCAGCGATAGCTTTAACGCGGCCATGATAGAGGTATCCACCACGATCAAAAACACAATTTTCGATACCTACTTCCTTCGCTTTAGCGGCGATTGCCTTTCCTACGAGAAATGCCTTTTCGACTTTGTTTCCGCTCTGTGCTGTGATATCTTTTTGTCTGGAAGATGCAGAAGCAAGGGTGAAACCGTTGGCATCGTCGATCAACTGAACATAGATATCCTTATTACTGCGAAAAACTGAAAGGCGGGGCTTAGTTGCTGTACCACTCACCTTTCTACGAATGCGCCAGCGAAGTTTTTGGCGACGGACAACTTTAGGTGCTACTGACATTATATTCTGTTTTACGGGCTTTCCCAATATGAGAAGCTACCGAAGTTTTGAATGATTATAAAGAAACAATACTATCCCGACCATCAGTCGGGATAGTAGACTGCTAATATTATTTACCAGCTGATTTACCGGCCTTACGACGAACGATTTCATCGCTGTAACGTACCCCTTTACCTTTGTACGGTTCTGGTTTACGGAGGCTACGGATCTTTGCTGCAACCTGTCCCAGCAATTGCTTATCGTTAGATTCCAGAATTACTCTCGGACTCTGTCCTTTATCTGCGATTACCTCTACTTTAATTTCCTTAGGGATTTCGAAGATGATGTTGTGAGAATAACCCAGTGCCAAATCCAGCAACTGACCTTGGATAGAAGCACGATAACCAACCCCGACGAGTTGAAGCTCGCGTTTAAATCCGTTGGTAACACCTTCTACCATGTTAGCGACCAACGCGCGATACAAACCATGCAATGATCTGTGACGAATCTGATCGGTCGGACGAACAACTTCGAGTTGTCCATCTTTTACTTCAATTTTAATATCACGGTCTATAGCCTGTTTTAATTCTCCTTTAGGACCTTTAACTGTGATTTCGTTAGATGGGCTAACGTTGATGGTTACACCTGCTGGCAGGTTGATCACCTTCTTACCAATACGTGACATTGTCTGTTTGTTTTTGCCTTAGTTTCCGGCCGATCAGCCTGGTAAGCTTCAGCTTAATGTACCGGAACCTTTGCGGCGGATTAAAATATAAATACCGGGTTGCAGCTTTTGCAACAACCCGGAGAAATTCTAGTATATATGGGCGAGTACCTCACCACCTACATTCTGCTCAACAGCTTCTTTATCTGTCATTACGCCCTTAGAAGTAGAAACTATTGCAATTCCCAAACCGTTTCTTACTCTTTTAATTTCAGAAGGTTTAGCGTATTGTCTCAAACCCGGACGACTCACGCGCTCCAAAGACTTGATAATAGGTTCTTTTGTTTCGGGATGATATTTCAAAGCGATCTTGATGATGCCTTGTTTGTTATCTTCTTCGAATTTGTATTTCAGGATAAAACCTTTGTCATACAAAATCTCAGTAATGCGTTTTTTCACATTAGAGGCGGGGATTTCAACAATCCGGTGTCTCGCCATTTGACCGTTTCTGATTCGGGTCAGGTAATCTGCAATAGGATCTGTTACCATTATTGTTTGTTTTGTAAAAAGTTTGTTATTGGTTTCGGAATAGCTATCTACTCCGACCTCTCAACGTTTAAGTTACCAGCTTGCTTTACGAACACCTGGTATCTTGCCATCCAGCGCCATATCACGGAAAACGTTACGGCAGATGCCGAAATGCCTCATATAACCTCTAGGGCGACCTGTAACCTGGCAGCGATTTTTCAACCTTACCGGAGATGCATTCTTAGGAAGCATATCCAATGCGGCATAATCACCGGCAGCTTTGAGGGCAGCACGCTTTTCGGCAAATTTAGCAACCATCTTCTCGCGTTTACGCTGGCGGGCTTTTACTGATTCTTTAGCCATTTGTTATCCTCTTAATTATAAAATTAAACAGGGTGAGATCTAATGATCACTCCCTGCAAATATATGATTGATTATGCGTTGTCTTTCTTCATGTTTTTGAAAGGCATACCCAGCTCAGAGAGCAGTTCGTAAGCCTCTTCATTGGTACGGGCGGTAGTTACAAAGGTGATGTCCATACCACTGATCTTATTCACTTTATCGATATCGATTTCAGGGAAAATGATCTGTTCTGTTACACCCATTGTATAGTTACCTCTTCCGTCGAAAGATTTCTCACCAACACCTTTGAAATCACGAACACGAGGTAATGATACAGAAACCAGACGATCCAGGAATTCGTACATATTGTTTCCTCTCAGAGTAACGCGACAACCGATCGGCATCATCTTACGAAGTTTAAAGTTGGAGATATCCTTCTTAGACATCGTAGGGATAGCCTTCTGACCGGTGATCATAGTCATTTCACGAACTGCATCGTCGATCAGTTTTTTATCAGCAACTGCACCTTTAACACCCTGATTCAAGCAGATCTTAACCAGTCTTGGGCATTGCATTACGGAAGTGTAACCAAACTTTTTCATCAAAGCCGGTACTACTTCGTCTTTATATTTCTTTTGGAGACGTGGATAGTATGTTGTAGTAGCCATTATTTAATTTCCTCCCCTGATTTTTTAGATATCCGAACAAAACCTTTTTCTTTACGATCGCGTTTAACTCTGGCAGGAGCGTTCGCCTTCGGATCCCAGAGCATTACGTTTGAGATATGGATCGGAGCTTCCTCCTGAACAATACCTCCCTGGGGATTCTGAGCACTTGGTTTCAGGTGTTTAGTGACAAAGTTCACCCCTTCAACCAGTACCCGGTTTTTCTGCGGATAAACCGCAAGCACCTTCCGTGCTTTAGTACGGTCTCTATCATCACCAGCTATAACGGCGACACTATCCCCTTTCTTAATGTTAAACTTCAGTTTACTTTTTTGTTTCATCTGAAACTTGTTTATTTTGCAATACCCCTTTCCGACCAATGTTCAGACGGCTTAACGGGCATAAATTCTCAATATCTGTGGTCGTGAAAAATCATCGACCTTCTTCCCTAGCCTTGCACATTCCAATCTTAGGGGGTGCAAAGGTACAATATTTTTTTACAATACCTCAGGTGCCAAAGATACAATTTTCATGTATCCTTTATCTCTTAATTCTCTGGCTACTGGTCCGAAGATACGGGTACCTCTTGGATCGTCAGAATTGTTCAACAATACTACTGCATTGTCGTCGAAGCTGATATAGGAACCATCTTTACGGCGGAGTTTGTTCTTGGTCCGAACGATAACGGCTTTAGATACAGTACCTTTCTTTACACCGCCACCGGGGATAGCAGATTTCACGGTTACAACGATCTTATCACCGATACCGGCATAGTCCTGCCCCGAATTGCCCAACACACGAATACAAAGCACTTCCTTGGCGCCACTGTTGTCGGCTACGCTGAGCCGGGATTCTTGTT
>CAZWPF010000018.1:0-34757 GCA_964636205.1 uncultured Chitinophagaceae bacterium
AAAATCCCATTTCTTTTTAGATGTTTTTAAGCCAAATAGCTATCGAATCTGCTCATCGAGGTGAAACTAGTAACAAAAAGATGGCTGTTTATACCCAAAAATGAGGTGCCAATTCTAAAGACATTTTTTTGAAACTTCATTTTAGTTACCCAATTCTGAATGTTCATTATCTGCCATTTCCAGTTTGATTATCTGTAATTTTGATGCCATATGCAGGAAGGATACATAAACTGCGTGGAGAAACTGCATTATCTGAAATGGGGTAATGGTAGGAGAATTTTGCTGGCTTTTCACGGCTATGGTGAAGACGCCCATAAGTTTCAATATATGGCCAACGAGTTGGCAGCAGATTTTACCACAATTGCCGTAGATCTTCCCTTCCATGGTCGTTCGGAATGGTCGGAAGGCACTCCCTTCACCAAAGAAGATTTGCTGAAATTGATCCAATCTATTATCGAGGAGTATCAGACTAATCAGATCACCTTGGTCGGCTATAGCATAGGGGGCAGGGTGTGTCTGAAGTTGATGGAGATGGTCCCGGAAAAAATAGAACAGGTGTTGTTGATTGCTCCCGACGGACTGGTCCTGCATCCCTTGTATGTTTTTGCGACGAGAACGACAGTTGGTAAGTTTCTGTTTCGGAAGTTTTTGACCGGTGGTAGAAAATATAATCGCCTGATCGACGGGCTATACCAAAGCAATTTCGTAGATCCGGCCCGGTATAAATTTGCGATGCGCTTTCTAAACGATCCAAACCAAAGGCAGTTGCTTCTCCGGGTTTGGCCAAACATGCGTTTATTGTTGCCGGACAAAAAGAAGGTAAGAGAAAATATTATCAGAAGGGGCATTTGGACGGATATATTCATGGGTAGGTACGATCATATTATTACCCTGCGACAGGGAAAGGCGTTTGTAAAAGGGATGCCTGAATTTGTGCGTTTGCATCAGTTGGCGAAAGGACATAGTATGTGGGATCAGGATTCCATTCAAAAAATGGTTGCGAGCTTGTTATGGAAACAATAATCACCGTGATAACCTCGATTTGCGGCATTTTGATGGGTTGCTATCTGGTGTTGATGTTGCTCTACCGATTGGGTTGGGAAAAGGCGAAAACCCGCAGTCTGAACGATATGCCAAACCCTGATGTCCCGATAAGCATTATCATCCCTGCACGAAATGAGGCTCATAATTTACCCTCCTGCCTGAATTCCCTTTTGCAGCAAGACTATCCCGGAAATCTATTTGAAATCGTTGTCATCGATGATCACTCGGAAGACGAAACGGTAGCGGTCGTACAGGGGTTTAACGATCCCCGCGTAAAATGTTTGCAGTTGTCTCAGTATTTAAACCCGGGCGAGCAAATAATTGCATACAAAAAGAGAGCGTTAGCCTTGGGTATCGCCAATAGTAGCGGTGAATTAATTGTTACTACCGATGCGGATTGTGTGGCAGGACGGAATTGGTTGCGACACTTGGCGGCAGTCTATAGAAGGGAGGAAGCGGTTATGATTATTGCGCCTGTCAATTATACGGGCGGGCGTGGATTATTAAACATATTCCAGTCGATCGATTTTCTAACTATGCAGGGGATCACTGCGGCTAGTACAGAACTGCGATTGGGGAGTATGAGCAATGGTGCGAATTTGGCATTTAGTCGAACAGCCTATGAGCGGGTGGAAGGATATGCCGGGACGGAGCATTTGGCTTCTGGTGACGATTTTCTGATGACGGTAAAGATGAATCGCCTCTTCCCGGAGTCGGTAGTTTACTTAAAATCTCCTGAGGCAATAATAGATACGGTACCGCCCGCTGATTGGTCGGGATTCTTCCAGCAAAGAATACGTTGGGCATCAAAATCAGGCAAGTATCAGGATCCGTTAATGACTGCTAGCTTGATGCTCGTGTATGTCGTGAATTTAAGTTTTGTACCGGCGGTTGCATTGGCTCTTCTACACAGTCAGTTCGTTTGGTTGCCAATCGGAATGCTATTGGTGAAGTTAATGTCAGAACTCATACTTGTTTTTCCGGTGGCTGGCTTTTTTGAGAAGAAGCGTCAGCTTTGGGCTTTCCCCTTTTTACAGCCAATACATATTTCCTATGTGATTGTGGCAGGATTGCTTGGCATGTTAGGCCAATATAAATGGAAAGGCCGGCACATAGTCAATATGCCGGCCAATATAACAAAGAGGGGTAAAACTTAGTGAGTTTATTCCGGGCGGTTGTAATAACTGGCAACCCGGGCAATTTTTCTGTTTTCAACAGTAAAAATAGTCCATGCAATTTGCTGCCAAGGTTTTCCGGATTTAGTTTTTCCGGAAGTCAGAAACTGCACATATACCAAATCTCCGCTTTCCTCGATATAAAGGATTTTTTCCTGAATACCGGGATATTTACGTTCGAACGCTTCAAAGATAGAAGGAATTTCATCCTTACTATGCGTTATAAAAGAGTCCTGATTGTTAGTTAAAAAAGCAGCCTGCTCAGTATAAAGCGAAGCGATCTCCTGCCATTGCCGTTTATTAAACAACTCATACATCCGCTTTACAGTCTCCAGGTTCGTTTGTGGCGCCATCACTATGCTTAATCTGGTTTAGAAAAAAGACGTGTTAATTAAGTAAAACCCCTACTGAGATTCTTCTGTTTCTGAAAGTTTAAAAAATACACTCATTAATCGTATGATAATCATTATCTTGCGATTTGGTTTGCGAATCTTGGAATATACATTCTATATATGATTATCCATTTTTGGCATTTCCTTGTACATTTGAATAGACTAGATAGTATTTTTTCGACGACTTATGAAGATTTCATTCCATGGTGCTGCCCGTACCGTTACCGGTTCTAAACATTTGATTCATTTGAATCCTGACAAGAAGATTCTTCTGGATTGTGGAATGTTTCAGGGATTGGGCAGAGAGACCATCAAATTAAATAGCGAGTGGGGATTTGATCCTGCTGAAATCGAATGTGTAATTATTTCTCACGCGCATATAGACCATATTGGGTTATTGCCCCGATTGGTAAAAGACGGATATAAAGGGAAAATATATTGTACTCATGGTACGGCTGCGCTTGCGGAAATATTGCTGCGGGATTCGGCCAGAATTCAGGAGGCGGATGTTTCCCATGTCAATCGTCAGCGGAATCGTGAGGGACGGGAGTTGGTGGAAGCTTTATATACGGAGGCGGATGCAGAAGCGGTAATGCCCTTATTGTTTCCCGTTGATTACGAAGAGGTGGTTCAGATTGATCCGGATATTGAACTGATGTACACTGATACCGGTCATATTTTAGGGAGCGCTGCTGTGAACCTCAAACTTAGAGAGCACGGTCGGGAGGCCCGGCTCTGTTTTAGCGGGGATATCGGTCGGTATCGAGATGTTTTGTTGCGTTCTCCGGCTGAGTTTCCTCAGGCAGATTTTATCATAATGGAGTCCACCTATGGGGATAGGTTGCATGAAATGCCCCGTCCGGCAGTCGATGAGTTGTTGCAACATATCGAGCGGACTTGTATCGAGCAAAAGGGCAGGTTGATAATTCCCGCTTTTAGTGTGGGTAGGACACAGGAGATATTATTTATGCTCAACAGACTGGATTTGGAAAAGCGGCTGCCCCAACTACCTTATTATGTGGATAGCCCCTTATCGATTCATGCCACGGAAATTGCAAAGAGATTTCCCGAGTATTACAATAGCCATGTGCAACAGTTATTGAAAATGGATGATGATGTGTTTCGGTTTAAAGGATTAGAATATGTGCGGGAGGCTTCTGAATCTATTCGTTTGAATACATCTAAGGAGCCTTGTGTGATCATTGCGGCTTCGGGCATGGCTGAGGCCGGTAGGGTTAAGCATCATATTATGCATGGGGTAGGGAATCCCGACAATACAATCTTGTTTACTGGTTATTGCGAACCGGCTTCGTTGGGTGGAAGGCTACGTGCCGGTGCCGAGCATGTCAGCATCTTTGGTACTCAATACCAAGTGCGAGCTAAGATTGCCGCTATCGATAGTTTGAGCGCGCATGGCGATTATGATGATATGTCGCAATGGCTGGCATGTCAGGATCCCGCAAGTGTGAGAAAGTTAATTTTGGTACATGGAGAATATGAAGCGCAATTGAATTTTAAACAACGCCTGGTAAGGAAAGGTTTTGAGGATATTGAGATACCGTTTTTACATCAAGAAATCGGATTGGGCAATTTGTAAGCGGCGTTGGAAGCTATGTAGCCGGGAGGATTTCAGTAAGGGCCCGGACAAAATAAAAGGGCAGAACGATTAGATTCTGCCCTTTTTTTATGGTGATAGGTAAATGGTTTAGAACGGCGTATCATCGTCGGCGGGCGTCGGCCCGAATGGAGCGTCACCGTGGATATCTTCATCGTCCCAAGAAAGGTTGTTGGCTTTGGAAGGTAGAGTTTGGAAGCTTCCCGGCACAAACATTCTGGAGCCACCGAAATCGCTGGTATCTCTGCGGATGCCTGCCATAGGATTGTCGGGAGTAGGAGTGAAACCGCCTCCACCGCCACCCGGGCCGCCGAAACCACCACCGCCACCGAAATTATCATCAGGCATATCTACAAATTTTTGGTATTCGCTGATGAATCTCACTTTAACAGTATCGGTGCTACCGTTTCTGTGTTTCGCCACGTGAATATGTGTTTCCCCCATCAAAGGTTCACCCATATCGTTATTGCCAATTCCGTAATACTCCGGACGATAGAGGAACATAACCATATCCGCATCTTGTTCGATCGCACCCGATTCCCGAAGGTCACTCAGCTGCGGCACTTTGGACTCCTTTCTGGTTTCCACCGAACGGTTTAACTGGGAAAGTGCGATAATTGGAACTTCCAGTTCTTTTGCGAGTTGTTTAAGATCTCTGGAGATTTTACTGATTTCCTGTTCTCTATTACCATTATTGATACCTGCCTGCATTAGCTGGAGGTAGTCAATGATGATCATTTTAATATTGTGTTTTTGTTTTAGTCTTCGGGCTTTTGCGCGGAGCTCGAAGATGTTTAGTGCTGCCTGGTCATCCAGGAATATGGGAGCAGAAGCCAGTTTGGTCATGCGTTGTGTAAGCTGCATGAATTCGTGTTCTTCCATTCTTCCTTTGGTGATGGCGTCCATTCTTACTTCGGTAACGGCCGCCAACATACGTTTTACCAGCTGTCCAGCGCCCATTTCAAGGGAGAAGAAAGCAACCGGGAAGGGGTCGGGGGAGTGCATGGCTGCGTTCATGGCCAGGTTAAGACAGAACGCGGTTTTACCCACGGCCGGACGGGCAGCGAGAATGATCAGATCTGTTTTTTGCCATCCCGAAGTCAGCTTGTCGAGTGCTTTGAAACCCGAAGGTACCCCGGTCACATCGTCTTTTTTGTTTTTGGCTTCTTCGATTTCTTGAATGGTACGGACCATTACCTCTTTCAGACTTTTAAAATTCTTCCGAAGGTGTTTGTCGGTAATTTCATAGAGGCTAGACTCTGCTTTATCGAGTAGGTCGAATACGTCTGTGCTGTCTTCGTATGCTTCTCCGATGATCTGACCCGAAATGCGGATCAGTTCGCGCTGTACGAATTTCTCCATCACGATCCGCGCATGGGCTTCTACGTGGGCACTGGAGACTACATTACGGGTGAGCTTTGTGAGGAAATACGCGCCCCCTACCAATTCAAGTTCATTACGTTTTTTCAGTTCCTCGGTGACGGTAAGAAGATCGACCGGCATACCATCTGCGAACAAACGTCGGATGGCTGCGTAAACTTTCTGATGAGCATCTACATAAAAACATTCTTCACTTTGGATAATTTCTAATACATCCGCCAGTTTATCTTTTTCCAGCATAATGGCCCCCAACACCGCTTCTTCCAATTCGTTGGATTGAGGCGGAATCTTTCCATAAACCAAGGTGCTGAGGTCGGGTTTAGGTTTCCGGACATTGCCGAAGTCTTTCTTAATGTTTACTGACATTTATATTTCGAATGAGGTATGTGACGTAATAACTATATTCCTTTTGCCTGATGCCGCTACCCTCCGTTCACACTTCCTCGTATAGTTAAAGAATAATAAAAAGAACTGGCTTCAGGCTAATAGGGCAACTAATGTAAACCCATAAATGATAACAACAAGCAAAGATGAAAGATTTAATTTTCATACTTTTCTAATGGGCTATACACCATTTATTCACATGTTATGCACACAAATTTCCGGAAATTTCCTCACAATTAACGGGTTACTGACATTTTGTGATTTTGTCAACAGATAATCCACAATCTTATGTTGAAAAAAACCTATTGTTAATAGTTTTTTAGGACGATACAAATTTGCTATCATGTTAGGCTATCTTTACGCAAATTTTCTAATTAAGGATGATCATTTCGTACAAATGGCTGTCGCAATATCTGCCGCAACCGATTCCGGTAAGCGATCTGAGCAGAATACTTACAGAAATAGGTCTGGAAGTAGAATCTGTTGACAGTATAGAAACTATAAAAGGTGGACTGGAAGGACTTATTATAGGAGAGGTGCTGACTTGTGAACAGCATCCCGATGCTGACCGATTGAGACTTACTACAGTAAATATAGGTTCAGACAATCCTTTGCAAATTGTATGCGGAGCTCCTAATGTAGCTGCCGGACAAAAAGTAATCGTAGCTCCCATAGGCGCTACAGTGCATCCACGAAACGGTGATTCTTTTAAAATCAAAAAGTCTAAAATCAGAGGCCAACTGAGCGAAGGGATGATTTGCGCCGAAGATGAGATCGGACTGGGAGATGCGCACGATGGTATAATGATACTACCCGAAGACGCACCAGTAGGGAAAGAAGCCAAATCTTGGTTTCAAATTCCGGAGCCGGACTATGCTATTGCTATCGGACTGACCCCAAACCGGGCAGATGCGATGAGTCATATTGGAGTGGCAGCTGATGTTTGCGCCTACCAATCGCACCATACAGGTTCTAAATGGGAGCTTGTATTACCGAAGAACACAACACGCACAGAAGGCGAAATACCCGTCAAAATAAACATCCATGCTACAGATGCCTGCAACAGATACGCAGGTGTTTTGATACGCGGGGTAAAGGTGACAGAATCACCGGGATGGCTGCAGCAAAGGTTGCAGGCTATCGGACAAAGATCAGTGAACAATATAGTGGATGTGACCAATTTCGTACTGCACGAATACGGTCAACCCTTACATGCCTTCGATGCCGCGCAAATACAAGGGAATCAAATCAACGTCCGATTCCTCGAGGCAGGAACTCCTTTCACTACACTCGATGGTAAAGAAAGGGCCCTGGGTGCCAAAGACCTGATGATTTGTGATGCAGAAAAGCCATTGTGCATCGCCGGAGTATTTGGCGGACTCAATAGCGGTGTCTCTGAAGCAACAACAGATATTTTTCTGGAAAGTGCTTTCTTCAATCCCGGCACAGTTCGCCGGACTTCCTTGCATCACGGTCTGCGTACAGATGCAGCAGTTCGCTTCGAAAAGACGGTTGATTTTAGTCTGATCAAATCCGCATTGGAAAGAGCTGCAGATCTGATTCAGGAAATGGCAGGAGGTGAGGTTTCAGCGATCAGCGATGTCATTACGCATGCTCCGGATGAAGTCCGCATTACCGGAACCTTCGATTATTTCAGTCGAATTTGCGGTAAGGAATTCTCGTCCGATACCATTAAGAATATTCTGGAATCATTGAGATTCCGTTTCGTGGAGGCAGACGATCAGGAATATACTGTGATAGTACCGGGAAATAAGCCCGATGTAAAACAGGCGGCTGACTTGGCCGAAGAGATATTACGTATTGATGGGTTGGACAATATTCCTATACCCGAGCGAATGAGTTTTTCGCTTAATCGTAAAAGGAACGATAGTCGGGAACAGCAGGAACGCATTGCTGCCTTGCTATCGGGCATGGGATTCCACGAAATCATTACCAATTCAATTGTCAATAGCAAATACTATCCGGGAAGAGAGGATTTGGTAGCTATGCTGAACAGTCTTAGCTCCGAATTAGATGTCCTCCGACCTTCTATGCTGGAAAGCGGATTGGAAGTTATTCGATACAATCTGAACCGCCAGCAAGCGGGTCTGGCTATGTTTGAAATGGGTAAAATTTATACTCGTAGCAACGGAGAATATCAAGAATCACCTGTGCTCGCCATTTGGATGGTCGGCGAACTAGTCCCCTCGCAATGGAACCGAAAGGCTGTGGTCGCGGATATTTACTACTTGAAAGGGGTGGTCAAAAACCTGATCGATGCCGGTGGAATTGCATCTATTTCAGAAGTTGCCGATACACCTAATCAGACATACACCTGGAAGTGGAAGAATCAGACCCTGGCGACGGTATCAGTTGTAGATGGCAAAACCCTGAAGGCCTTTGATCTGAAACAGGAAGTGTATTTTGCTCATATCGACTGGCAACTTTGGATGAAAGCGACTGCTGCCGTGAAGCTCAGCTATAAAGGTATCCCGAAATATCCTGTGGTGCAGCGAGATCTGGCTATTGTTCTCGACCGAAATATCAGTTACCAGGAATTGGTAGATGTGACGGAGAAATTGAAACTCGATGCCATGCAATCTTATGCGTTGTTTGATGTTTTTGAAAGCGAAAAGCTGGGCAAGGATAAGAAATCTCTGGCGATGAGATATACTTTCCGTCTGCAGGATCGTACGTTGACCGATCAGGAAACGGATGCGATGATGCAACAGCTGATTCAGGCATATACCAATAAATTGAACGCTCAAATCAGAGAATAGATGGAATTGCTGGTAAATCTGAATGATCGGGTAGAGCGACTGGTAAGAAAGTATCTTTCATTACAGGAGGAGCATGTCCGTCTGCAAGAGCAGATTGCGGCACAGCAGTCGGAGATCGCCAGATTGAAGCAGGAATTGGGAGCCACCGGAGAGCGATTATTGGCCGTACAAATCGGTCAGGGTCTCACTGATGAAAAAGAAAAACAGAGACTGAAGCAACAATTGGACAAATTGATTGCCGATATCGATCATCTGCTTATTTCGTTAAATGATTAACACGACTAGGGTATTAGGAATTGTCATAGGACTCGGCTCTGTATTGGCTTTAGGGTGCAATACAGACCGGGAGCTTTGTTTGCTGCCACAAAATGTGTTTTTGAAAATGCAGTTTGTAGCCAGAGCTTCTGATACCGGTATGAATGTAAAGGACACCGTTTTGCCCTTTATCCTGCTAAATCCAATCGATTATCCTGAGCAGTATATGTCGGAAGGATTAAAAAATGTGTCATCCTTTCAAATTCGACTCAATCCCCATCAAGATAGTAGTCGTTGGTATCTTCAAACCGATTCTACAGCATCATACCGCAGAGATACGATCACTTTTTATTATGAAAGAGATCTTCATTTTATATCGAATGCTTGCGGCTATACCTATTATTATCGATTGGGAAACATACGTACAGCAACGCGAACCCTGGCGGATACCATTCGTAGCATTGATTCAGCGGTGATTGTACAACCGAATGTGAATAATGAGGCCGGAAAGGCGCATGTTAATATCTACTTTCATAGAAAATGACCGGATGCGTTATATAGTTTGCATAATAGGGATGATGTTGGTGTCTGCGGGATTGTTTGCGCAAACCGATTCACTGAAGTCGTTTTCGGTGTATGACGAGGATAGTCTGCGAATCCTGACCACATCGGAACCGGATACATCAGAGCTTTCTGAAATTTTGGATGTGGCCGATCATAATCCTGTCATCGATACGACTCAGTCTCAGCAGACAACTGCAAAGGTGCGCGATACCCTGCGTCAATTTCGGTTTTCGATCGACTTGTCCAGGCCATTGGCGAGTTTTATTCAGAAAGATCGCAACGGATTGGAATTGATGTTTGACTATTATTGGCGCAAGGAATTATATCTGGTGCTGGAAGGTGGTGCCGGGAATTCCAATTATGATTATCCCGATTTGCGTTACCGGTCGAAGAATGCCTTTATGCGTGTGGGAATCGATAAATCGATGATTCCGCGTATGTCGCCTAAAGACTGGGATATGGTTTTTATCGGTGCCAGATATGGTTTAGCCTTGATAAATTTAAGTGAGGCTGATTATGTTACTTATGATCCTTATTGGGGCTCGGTTTCCGGTAAGCTGCCTGCGAGGAATTTTGCCGGACATTGGTTAGAAGTAACGGGTGGAATGCGGGTGGAGATGTTTTCCGGTTTCTTTATTGGCTGGAATGCCAGAGGGAGATTTTTACTCAATAGGGGTGCATTTAAAGAGTTAGCACCTGTATATGTCGCGGGTTATGGAAAGGGAGATAAGAATGGAATATTCGATTTCAATTTTTATCTCAGTTACGCCTTCAGATAAAGTGGTTTACCGATTAAATGTTTTATAGTCGGCCATCAATATACTCTCCTTACAAAAACTGTATTCCCTTTCATCGTTTGATGCAACAATTACCAATCGATTTTTGGCAAAGCGTTCGATCCATTCCAAGTACTGGTTGATTCCATCTTGGTCGAGGTTGGTACAAGGTTCATCTAGTAATAGAACCGGAGTATCTGCAAAAATGGCTTGCGCCAGTTTTACCCTTTGTTTCATACCTGAGGAATATTCACCGATAAGTCGGTCTGCCTCTGCTTTGATTCCTGTTAGTGATATAATATCCGAGACGGTTAGTCCGGCAATGGGTGTTTTAAAACTGAAATGAAAATTCAGAAATTCGTTTAGACTCAGTTCTTCGACCAGATCCATTCCCGGGGCGCAGTAACTAATCAATCGGAACACCTTGTCGTGCGTCAGTAGCTGATCTTGGGCATGGTATTCCAGTTTACCGGTGGTAGGAGGCTGCATGGCACCGATAATGCGCATTAATGTGCTTTTGCCACTCCCGTTGGCCCCCAAGATAGCGTATTGCCCCGGGCCGGTAAAGGAATAGCTCAGATCCCTAAATACCCAATGGCGCTGAAAGCGTTTGCCGGTATTATCAAGGAAGATCTTCATTATGTCTTCTGGTATAACCCCTCATGATTCCGCGACCGGTTTCTCTGATAAAGGTGATGATTTCATCTCTTTCATCAGAAACCGGAATTTCAGCTTCAATAATGCTCATTGCTTTTGAAATATTATATCCGCGTACGTATAGAATCCGGTAGATATCGAGGATATGATTGATCTTGTCCAGTGAAAACCCTCTCCGTTTCAGTCCGACAGAATTTACACCTGCGTAGGACAATGGTTCTCTCGCGGCTTTTACATAGGGTGGAACGTCCTTTCTGACGAGCGAACCACCGGTAACGAAGGCATAAGATCCGATTCGTACGAATTGTTGTACGGCGGTTAAACCCGCCAAAACCACGTTATCACCCACCACGATATGGCCTGCCAAAGTAGTGTTATTGGAGAAAATACAGTTATTTCCCACCTCACAATCGTGTGCGATGTGGGAGTAGGCCATAATCAGACAATTGTCGCCAATGCTGGTTTTCTTTCTGTCTGCGGTACCCCTGTTAATGGTAACACATTCCCTGATGGTACAATTATCTCCGATAATAGTCAGGGTATCTTCACCCTTGTACTTCAGGTCTTGCGGAATAGCGGAGACTATGGTACTTGGGAAAATACGACAGTTTTTTCCAATTCTGGCTCCCTCCATTATGGTTACGTTAGAGCCTATCCATGTCCCTTCCCCGATTTCTACATTTTTGTGGACGGTAGCAAACGGATCAATTTTTACGTTTGGACCGATCCTTGCGTCGGGATGAATGTATGTAAGTGGGTGAATCATTTTTTATCTTTTGGAACGATTTGAGCAACCAGGTCGGCTTCTGTGGCCAGTTTATTTCCTACATACGCGGTACCACGCATTTCAAAAATACCGCGTCTAATAGGATTGGTCAGCTCCATTTTCAAAATGAGCGTATCTCCTGGAACCACTTTATGTTTGAACCGGGCTTTGTCGATCCGGATAAAATAAGTATCGTAATTCTGAGGGTCGTCATAATTATTAAGTGCCAGAATACCGCCGGCTTGAGCTAATGCTTCAATTTGCAGAACACCTGGCATTACCGGATTTCCGGGGAAATGTCCCTGGAAAAAATGCTCGTTAAATGTGACATTTTTAATCCCTACCACATGCTTATCACTTAACTCGATAATCTTGTCAACCAATAAGAATGGGTATTTATGGGGAAGTGATTTTTCGATATGGGTGATATCATAGATCGCAGGTTGATTAGGGTCGTACTGCGGAATATCAGAAAGGTGTTTATTCTTTTTAATGTATTGTTTGATTTTGCGGGCAAACTCCACATTGGAAGAGTGTCCGGGGCGGTTGGCGATGATATGCGCCTTGATGGGGTATCCTACCAATGCCAGGTCGCCCACAACATCCAGCAATTTATGTCTGGCCGGTTCGTTGGGGTAGCGGAGTTGGATATTATTCAGGATACCTTCTTGTTTAACCTCAATATGTTGTTTATTGAAAACTTTAGCTAAATGGGTCAATTCTTCGGGAGCTACCGGTTTGTCGACAACGACTATGGCATTACTCAGGTCTCCACCTTTGATCAAGTTGTGTTGCAACAAATACTCCAGTTCGTGCAAAAAGCAGAAGGTCCGACAAGGAGCGATTTCCTCTTTGAAATCGTTGATATGCTTTAGTGTGGCGTGTTGGGTACCGAGGATAGGCGAATTGAAATCGATGAGCGTTGTAATTTGATATTCGCTCGAGGGTACTGCCAGCATATCGACATTCTTCACCGGATCATAAAAATGAATATTGGTGTCGATTGCGTAAACAATTCTTCTGGCTTCCTGCTCCTGAATACCTGTATCCATGATTGCCATGATAAAGGGCTGAGCACTTCCGTCCATGATAGGAACTTCCGGACCGTCGATTTCAATTAGAACGTTGTCAATTTCCATTCCCACCAGAGCAGCCAGCAGATGTTCCACTGTACTGATCCGGGCGCCACTGTATTCCAGCGTAGTGCCTCTGGATGTATCTACCACAAAATCAACATCAGCTTTTACAATTGGGCGTCCGGGGAGGTCGGTACGTTGAAAACGGATACCAAATCCCGGATTGGCCGGTTTAATAGTCATGTTCACCTCGTGGCCGGTATGTAAACCGACACCGGATAGCGAAATAGAATTTTTTACGGTTTTCTGGTTGTGAGCGGAAGTGTTTTGTTGCACAGCGTTCTTGATTTTTTGATTTCACGATTGTGAAAATCAATATTTAGTATGTTTAAAAAACTATTCTTGGTTTTTGATTTGGCTGCTCAACTGCTGAACTGTTTCTTCCAGTTGTTGCAACCTTTGTATCAGCTCAGGCAAATTTCGAAAAATTGCCTGACTTTTCAGGGAACTTTTATAATCAAATGCCGGAGTTCCGTTTAACGCGGTATTTTCACCCGTTACTGATTTAGAGACCCCGCTTTGCGCATTTATCCTTGTGCCATTGGCAACTTGGATATGACCTACAATACCGACCTGACCGCCGATGATACAGTTGTTCCCAATCTTAGTGCTACCGGAAACTCCTGTTTGAGCTGCGATTACGGTGTTTTCACCTACGGTCACGTTATGCGCAATTTGAATCAAATTGTCGAGTTTCACTCCTTTCTTTATAATAGTGGCGCCCAATGTCGCTCTATCGATAGTTGTGTTGGCTCCTATTTCCACATCATCTTCAATCACTACATGTCCTATCTGAGGTACTTTCCGATAGGTATGGTCCTTTTGCGGAGCAAACCCGAAACCATCTCCTCCTATTACCGATCCGGCATGGATAACGACCCTGCTGCCCATCACACAATTGTTATAGACTTTCACACCCGGGTAGAGTATAGTATCGTTTCCGACTACGACGTGGTCACCAATGTAAACCCCCGGATAAATTTTTACCCGGTCGCCTATAATGGCATGCGCACCGATATAAGAGAATGCTCCAAGATACACATCTTTTCCCACAACAGCCGAAGGGGCAATAAAAGAAGGCTCTTCGATCCCCGGCTGCCGGGTGTTTTGCGCCATCAGCTCATTGTATTTATCGAGCAAAAGGGCAAAACTGCTATACGCATCTTTTACCCGAATGATGGTAGGGGAGATATTACCGTTAACTTCGGTAGTTTCGTTTAGGATTAATACAGACGCCTGAGTGGTGTATATATATTCCTCGTATTTTGGATTCGCCACAAAACTTAAAGAAGATTCTGTGGCTTCTTCTATCCGGGCAATCGTGCTGATTTTCGTTTCAGGATTTCCCTCGATTGTCCCACCAATAAGGGTGGCTATCTGTAAAGCTGTAAATTGCATGCTTCTGTAAAGATATAGTAGTCTGGTTTAACCGGGTGCTCTCCCTTGCCGGCAGGCCCTTTTCTTGCTTCAAATATAAGAGTGCCGGTGCTATTAACGTCCCTATTGCTGATTAATTGTTTGGGTGTCAATAGCGAATCTCGCATTAAACAATCCGAATCAAATTTTTTCAACCCTTAGGCGCGTCAATTGCAGGCACAAAATTAGCCTAATTCCTTCTCTGAACTGCAACACTTCTGTTATAAAGACGTATAAAATTCTTTTTACTCCTATGTCCTGCCTGTAATTTTTTTCGATCAATATTTGATAACTGATTAATACAGAACATAAACGGGTTTTGACCCAAAAGAAAGAGGGGCTCCCGATGGAAACCCCTCCTATTGAACCGCACCTCTTCTCCTCCAACTACTATCTTGAAATATTGATCCGGTGTACCTCCATGCCTTGAGCAGTGGTCACGCGGATAATATAAGTGCCTACAGCCATCGTTGTTGTATTGATGGTAGTAGCGGATGAATTAGGTTGATGAGCATAAACCACAGCTCCCAAGGTATTGTAAATGGCTACGGAATTGATGATTGTACCGTTATTGTATTTTACAATGACCTGCTCATTTGCCGGGTTTGGATAGATTTTAATACTTGCATCCATATCCAGTAAGTCTACCGACAAGCCTTCCATGCGAACAGGGAAACAAGCCGAAGTATCGGTACATCCATTCAGACTCACAGCTACAGCATAAAAGCCCGGATCAGCCGGTACAAAGCTCGAGCTAGTGGCGCCCGCAACCGGTTGCATGGTCGCGCAATTGATCCACTGATATGTGTCCAAAGCAGTTTGATCTGCACTGAGTGTATCTCCGGATTGGGTTACACCCGCATCGATATAGAATACGTCCAATGTAGTTACTACCACCGTATCACAACTTCCTGCTTTAGAAACCAGATCCGTATAGATGCCAGGGGTATAAACAGTTCTTCCGCCGGGGAGCAGATAGCCTTCTCCGTTACAAATACCTGCCGTAGCAAAGCTGGTATCAGGTGCATTTACGTATAGTTGAATGGTGTACATGCTGTCGCAACCATCTACTGTACGGAAACCAAAAGCGTAGGAACCTCCAATAGACACCTCACGGCCGTCAGGCAAGGTGTAAGTTTCTCCCTTGCAGATGGTGTCTTTTTCTGTAATTGAGTATCTGGGTAATTGCGTCAACACCGTAAATACAGTATCCAAACAACCGGTGGGTCCGGTTACCAGGCTGGTATAGGTACCCGGGTTGGAGACGGTTCTTCCATCGGGTAATGTATAATTACTTCCTTGACAAACACTTGCTGTGGCTGTACTTGATACGGGGATACATCCTTGGAACTTGATCAACCAATAGTCTGCATCACCTCTAGTTCCTACAGTTTTATCACCGTCTTTATCGGAGTATGAAGTGCCGCCGGCTAAAAATCCGGCATCTGATGTAGGGATGATAGTACCCATTACATCATCCCCGCTTTTACCTCCTACGGTCATGTCCCAAGACATTTTATCGTTTTCGTTCATTCTTACAATCCAATAATCTGCAGTTCCTCCGTAAGAATCTTCCGACTTTTCGCCCGATTGATCACCGGTTGACCAGCCACCAAAAATATAACCTTCTTTTCCTTCAGCTACCGGACGCGCCGATGTTAGGATATCGTCACCCTTAGACCCGAAAGCGATGTCAAAGGCAGGAGATCCCTGACCTTTCACCCTCACAATCCAGTAGTCAGTACCACCACGGAGTCCGTCTGTACGATCACCAGATTTGTCAGAAGCACTGGTACCGGCCAGGATATAACCTTCCGACATGTCTTCTCTGAGGATAGCAGCTAATTTATCGTCCTGGTCACCACCTATGGTGCTTTGCCATTGGATACTTCCGGAAGAACCATCGATTTCCATGATCCAGTAATCATATCCACCTTTTGGGTCCTCTATTTTTTCATTACCTGCTTTAGAATTACTGTATCCGCCAAGGATATAATTTCCTTTAAAGGCTGCCATATCCATTAAAAAGCTGGAACCGTCTTTCCCGCCATAGGTACGATCCCATTCAATGTTGCTCCCATCATCACTGAGTTTTACCACCCAGAAATCTACGTCGCCCCTTTTATCTGCTGATTTATCACCTGATTTTTTAGAAGAGGACCAACCGCCGGCGATATAACCGTTCCCATCGGGATCGGGGTACACGAATGAAAGATAATCATCTCCGCTACCACCAATAGTTCTTTGCCATTCGATACCTCCTTTAGGATCGAGTTTGATAATCCAATAGTCAAAACCTCCTTGAGAGGGATCTTTCTTATCTCCACTTACAGAAGAGTTAGAATATCCACCAAGGATAAATCCTCCATCACCCTCTTTAATTGGTTTAATGGTTTTAAGGACATCATCCTCTTTACCTCCCAAAGTCAATTGCCACTCCGGGTTGCCATTATCGTCGATTTTAATTACCCAATAGTCGGATCCGCCCCGATTATCGTCTTTTTTGTCGCCGGACTGCCCTGAGTAGGACGAGCCGCCGATAATGTATCCTCTAAGAGCGTCAGTTGACTCTACAGCAGTGAGCGAATCGATTTTTGAACCTCCATAAGCCTGTTGCCACTGAATAGTTGGCAATTGCGCTTCAACCGCAAATGGTGCCAGCAAGGTTAGCGCTGCCAGCGAAAGGTTACGAAATTTATTGATAGATTTAGAACTTGAAATCATGTGTTAAAAGTTGAACTTTAGCCTACTCTTTTTGAAAGAATGGGATTTTCGGCATCCTCCCATCGACAAGTTTTACTATCGTTGTATGATCAGGCGCTCAATATGGAGTTCCTGCTGTTGGTCATTCTGAATTCTCAAAAAATACAACCCTGATGCGATATTCGCTACGTCGATCTGATTTGTTTGCTGATAACTTGCGATAACCTTTCCTTCTATGCTGGTGATGATCACGTTCACAGGCTTCGCGGAACGGATATGTACTTGACTGGTAGCAGGATTCGGGAATACTGAGATCCTTTCTTTTCCGTCTATATCATTTACAGAAACGTTGTTTACTTCAAAAGGACGGGAAATATGGCTACAACCGTATTGATCAACTACTCTTACTGAATAGATACCATTTTCGATTACGTTGTAAATTGAATCAATAGCGCCTGCGATCATCAGGTTGTTCATATACCATTGATAGCTTTGGAAGTCTTGAATGGTGCTCAATTTGATGCCATCCACCAATACATCAATAATTGGTTCGGGATAGATTCCGATTTCTTTAAAGATGGTATCGCTTGAGTTACAAGTGCCATTGGCTACCAGTGCAATTCGGCCACTTACATTGTTGGCAGTCGCCAGGATGCTGTCGGTAGTACTGTTACCAATCCAGCCATTGGGCAATATCCATGTATAGTTTTGCGCTCCGGGAATGGGAGCAACAGAGTAATAAGAAGAACTATTTGCGCAAATAGAATCAGGACCTGCAATCAGCTCCGGATTATTCACTGCTGTACATTCAGAAAGACGGATCAAGAAACCATCGAATCCACCTCCTAGAACGGTTTGAAATCCGTTCGGTGTACTCATACCTCCGCCGTTTGTAAAACCGGTTATATAAATGCTACCAAATTGATCAGCGGCAATTTTCCAACCTGCATCATAGCCGGGTCCTCCGAAATAAGTACCCCACAATCTTACACCGTCACGATTGAATTTAGCCACATATACATCGTTACCGGCTTCGTGTGAAACATTGATGGCGCCGGCAGTAGAGATATTGTCCGGACTGGAAGTATAGCCGGTAATATAAACATTACCCCAGGGATCTGTTGCAACATCATAACCGTTTTCTTCGCCGGTACCACCAAAATAGGTGCCCCAAAGACGGGTGCCATTGTCATCGAATTTAGCCAGGTAGGCTGTATAACCGCCAATTTTAGTTGGTTGGTGACTGCCCGGTGTGGCAATATCATTGGTGCTGACAGTATAACCGGTAATATAAACATTGTTTACATCGTCGGTTGCAACCCCGGTACCGAAGTTTTGGGAGGGACCGTTACCACCGTAATAAGTACCCCAAACACGAGTGCCATTAGGGGCGAATTTGATCAAAAACGCTTCCGAAGCATTGGTTTTGGTCGTCTGATGTGCGTTTGCAGTTGCTATATTATTAGGACTGCTGGTTTCACCGGAAACATACACGTTTCCGTTTTTATCGCAGGTTACATCCCAGGTGTTTTCCTGACCGGTACCACCGAAATAAGTAGCCCAGATACGATTGCCCAGTGTGTCGAATTTTACCAAAAATCCATCTACACTACCACCTAGGACGGTTTGATGAACACCGGTACCGAAAGCGATATTGGAAGTACTGGATGTTCTACCGGTCAGATAGATCGACCCGTTTTTATCTGAGGCTACACCCCAGCCTTCATCCATTCCTGAACCACCATAGTAGGTACTCCATACCAGATTGCCTGTAGGATCGAATTTTGCCAAAAAAGCATCACTCGATCCGCCACCGAAAGCGTTTTGGAAGATATTGTTTCCACCTGCGATAGCGCTGGTGCTGGCTGCCTGACCAGCCATATAAACATTGTTATGTTCATCACAGATAATATCCCAAGCGCCTTCAGATGCAGTACCGCCGAAATATGTTGCCCAGAGACGATTGCCGGCAGCATCAAATTTTGCCAGGTATGCATCACCGTATGTCACATTAGACGGACCGGCAAATGTACCTTGATGGGCACCTACTGTCGCGAGGTTCGAACCATTGCTGGTAGTACTTCCCGAAACATAAACATTACCGGAATTGTCAGTTGCTACTGCACGACCGTAATCCTGACTACCTGCACCGTAATAAGTGCTCCATTCCAACACAGGATCAATGATCAGTGTACCATTATACGCACCGGTCTCAAAACTCAGTACATTGTCGGAGATACGGAAACGTGAAGCTACCGGCACACCTGATGCAGTAAAGCTTATGGGTGCATTTTCGGTAACCGTACCCATAGGGGTGGTAGCAATAATTTTTCCGTTAGCAGAAAGCTTCAGGCTGTTGCTTCCTTCGTAACGGAGGCGGATATTGTTGATCTGACCTCCGGGATGTACCACGAAGTCATATTCCAATACACCGTTCTGAGTATATAATACCCAGTCGATATTAGGATAGATATCCTTGTAGATAACTTTAGACCAACTGTTGGCAGTATAGCTCTCAGTTGCGCCGGAGATGTATCGTTCATGGTAAGGAGCAGCTTGCTCGGTCACGACCGGACTTTGCAAATTCGCACCTTCCAACACAACGTCCATCCGGTAGGTATTTAGCATGCCGGAGGCTGCATCTTTACTTACCCATTGGTAATTTAATCCCGAATGACCTACATAGATGTTCAATCCGGTAGTTGCAGCCAAACGAAATTGTAAGTCCTCACGGGAACGACCATTTTGATCAACAACCTGTCCTTTGTTTTCAATGAAATACAAAGGAGTTGAACTATATTCCGAATGGGAAACTTTCGTCGGACTTCTGTCCGGTGTGGCATCTCCGCCCACCACACATAGCGGCAACACTAAACTGTAAACACAGGTAATTAGTCTTCTCATAAAGTTTTCTCTTTAAGTCTATTCGCTCAAAGGTATTTTTGTTGAACGGCATTCAGATAGTATGTTTGTATCATAATTTATTTAATAATACGTTTTCCCGTTAGCAGTCTGTATTTTAGTTGAAATTTCAATGGATTCATGCGGTTTTTCTATAGGTTAATGATTGGATTTTTTTGTCTGGCGTTATGCAATGCCCGGATCGTAAATGCCCAATCTGCCGCAGGATATACTATAGAAAATAGGCAATATATTTACGAATTTACCGATACCCCCACGATCGTGCGGTGGATCAAAACAGGGGAAAAACTCCGGGACGAATCTCCTGACAGTGCTATTGTTCTTTTTCAACAATCGATCAACCATAGCCGGGGAATCGGCTATGCCGATGGGTTGGGTTTGGCAGTGCTCAACCTGGGATCTTTATACAACCGATTAGGGTTGTATGACGAAAGTATTAGTTTATTTGGTGAAATTCTTTCCGGTGTTCCGCCGGTTTTTAAGGATTCCTCTCTTTTGTCGGAACTATATACAGAAGCCTCGGTAGCTTATGGCAATCGTGCTGATTATAAGAATACCGCGTTCTACTTATATAAGGCTCTGGAGGAAATCATGTTCCGTAACCTTGGCGAACCCGAGCACTTGGTGGCTATTTATGGAAATCTTGCCAGCTTGTTCGGACAGATGGGGCAGTATGATGAAAGTATGTTTTATCTGGAGCAGGGGGAAAAAATCGCGCGCCGCAAATGGTACCCCGAGCGACTGGTACATATACTACAGGTGAAAGGAGCTGCAATGGGTATGTCGGCCCGCTATGAGGAAGCGATGCAAGCCTTTACTGAAGGTTATAGGATTGCCGAGCAACAGGACATGCTCAATCAGCAAGTCATCCTCATGGACAATATCGGCAGAGTGCATTTGCACCGACAGGATCTTTCGGATGCCATGTCTTGTTTTTTGAAGGCTGAAGAATTGAGCAGAGGTAGTAAGTCGAGAATGGTAAGGATCGTACCTTATTATCCTTTGGGTTATACAAGTTATCGTCTGGGCGACCGGCAAAAGGCGATTCAATATTTGGAATATTATCTGGAGCAGTCGTCGAATATCGGTAAACCTCTGGATATGGCGCAGGTTCACCGAACTTTAGCCGAGATATATAGCGACTCGAGGGACTTTGATAGAGCTTTTCAACATGAACGTCGATATAACGAGCTTCGCGACAGTTTGCTGAATAAGGAGAGCGTACAAGCAGTGAGACTGATGGAGGTGCGCTATCATACCGCAGAGAAAGATCGGGCTTTGGCACGCACAGCTTTACTGCTCACAAGGCAAGAAGCACAATTGAAAATTAAGAATTTCTGGATCGCAAGTATCAGTGTGGGAGCTATTTTACTGACCGCCTTTATGGTCAGTCTTTACTTAGGTTACCGTAACCGGCAGCGCTTACAGACCCAACAAATGAGGAGTTGGCACCAGCAAAAGAAAATCAGTCAGCTAAAAGCGATCATGAAGGGCGAGGAGCAGGAGCGGGCCCGTATTGCCCGGGAATTACACGATGGCATCGGAGGGATGTTGGTTTCTGCGAGTTTGACTTTAGGAGCGGTGAAAGAAGAGCAACCCGCTTTGGCATCGGTCAGAAAACTGGAAGATCTGCGGCTCATATTGGCTGAAATCGCGTCAGAGGTGAGAAAAACAGCACATAATCTGATGCCTGATGTTTTGGTAAGGTATAGCCTGGAAGATGCGCTGGGCATTTTTTGTGATAATATCAATTCAAGTAAACAACTAGAGATAGAATTGCAGTTTCAAGGTAAATTTGACGATCTGGATAAATCGGTAGAATTGTTACTATATCGGATTACTCAGGAGCTGGTTCAGAATGTGGTTAAGCATGCCCGGGCAACTTATGCTGCCATCCTGATCAGACAAGACGGCAGCAGCCTGAGCATCACCGTGGAAGATAACGGTGTCGGTTTTGACCCGGAGGGGAGTTATGAAGGGATCGGTCTACAAAACCTCCGTTATCGGGTTCATGCACTTAACGGCAGTATCTCTATCATGTCGGCACCGGGTCGCAATACTACGGTATATATAGAGTTTGATCGCACGCGTTTGGGCGGTGGCTGATAGAAATGAGTATATTTGTAGCTGTTTATATGCAAATTCGGATCGCGATAGCAGATGATCATCCTTTGGTTATAGGGGGCGTGCAAAACGTGTTGCTCCGGTATCCGCATATTGTACTAACAGGAACCTATAATAATGGTGTGGCATTAGTCGAAGGATTAGCCACTAACGAACCGGATGTTTTGCTCCTCGATATTCAATTACCCGATCAAACCGGCGACGAGTTAGCTCCCGTTATCTTAAAAAAGCATCCGCGTTTGCGGATACTCACGCTGACAAATTTCGATAGCAGTTTATACGCTCAGAATATGTTCCGCCATGGCGTTCGGGGATATATTTTGAAGAACGCCGAAGAGCGGATGTTGATCACAGCAATAGAAACCGTCTTCGCAGGGGAAGTGTTTCTGGATCCGGCAATGAAGGATAAAATGGAACATGCCGCCTTACGGATCCATAAAAGGAGTTCTTCCAAATCTACACTCACACTTCGGGAGAAGGAAATATTACAACTCTTGGTTAACGGCAGTACCTGTCCTCAAATTGCAGAGCAGCTGTTTTTAAGTGTCAA
The DNA here is from genome assembly GCA_964636205.1 of uncultured Chitinophagaceae bacterium. GTDB lineage: Bacteria > Bacteroidota > Bacteroidia > Chitinophagales > Chitinophagaceae > JBEBVQ01. The sequence goes on from CAZWPF010000018.1 coordinate 22,640, forward strand.
TACAGTCGTCAACTACAGGGCGAGCATTATGCTTAAGCTCGATGTCACCAACACTGCTGCATTGGTTAAAAAAGCTTTGCTGACGGGACTGGCTCGATAATTTGTTTATTCTTCTGTAAAGATCATGAATTGTTTTTGAACAATACGTGCGGTGGTTTGATTGACCAATGTATTTTCAATTGTTGAAATATCGGCAACGCTACCATCCTTCATTGCGATCATGATTCGATCGTCATTAGGGTCGTAGGTATTGTTGGAAGTGACTCCTGAGAATACAAAATAGGGGAGGAACTCTTCGCTGATATTTAGCTTTTTCATTACCTCATTCTTCTTGGCTTCAAAAATTTCCGGAGAAATCGCGTTGCTGAAAATGACCTTGTACAATTTTCTTCGAATCAACATACGGCAAAGCCTGGAAAGTACCGGATCCGGGTGCTCTTGCCAGATTTTAATGGAAATAAGCACGTCTGTATCGTCCATCTTGCAGAACTGTTCTAAATGCTCCGGCTCCTCAACAAATGCCTCTGCAGATATTTGCTGATAGAGAAAATGTTTTAATGCCGGTGTGGCGAATATGTTTGCATCCGTCCTCGCAAGCTCTTTAGCCCTTTTCAGAATATTGATCAGCAGATACTCAGAGCCCAAGACGGTTTTATGTAAGTAAACCTGCCAATACATTAAACGACGGGCGATAATGAATTTCTCAACCGAGTGAATTCCTTTTTCCTCCACCGCCAGTTCGTCGTTATACACCGTCAACATTTGTAAAATCCGATCGTAGCCAATTACCCCTTCGGATACGCCGGTGTAGAAACTATCCCGATTGAGATAATCCATTCGGTCTACATCGAGCTGACTGGATACTAGTTGGTGCAGGTATTTCCGCGGATAGCGATGTTCGAATATCTCGATGGCTTTATCCAGGATTCCTCCCATTTGTGTGTTGAGTCGCGCCATGATCAACCGGGAAATATGCTCATGTGTAATTCCGGTTACCAGAGAATGCTCCAGCGCGTGGGAGAATGGCCCATGTCCCACATCATGTAGGAGAATGGCCAGTCTTGCAGCAGTACATTCATCCTGCGAAAATTCAATATTCTTTATTTTAAGTTCGTCGAGGGCCTTTCCCATCAGATGACTGGCACCGAGTGAATGGTGGAAGCGCGTATGTTCGGCACCCGGATATACCAAATGTGCCATACCCATTTGCCGGATAAAACGAAGGCGTTGAAACCAGGGATGCTCAATGATGCGCATGAGTTCCGGTTCCGGAATTCTGATAAACCCATAAACCGGGTCGTTGATAATTTTACCTTTTAAGGTTGGCATGTACTACTATTAATATAAATGTTCATCCGGTTGGACGAACATTGTTTGTATGAATTTGATTTGTCAATTTTAACCGCAGCCTCCGGTTGGCTTTTGTAGCCGACGCATTACCGACTGTTATTCCAATCTTCGAGTGGAATTTGTGGAGCTTCCTCAATAGCTTCGGAGCCGTAATCATAATATGTGCTGGCTCGTTTCAGACTCGTCTGGTCGAGCACATTACAATCATCGTATCCTTCCGGCTTTTGGAACTTTACTTCCTGATCATAATCCAAAGATTTATCGGCATACACTTTCTTCATAAAGATAGCCCATATAGGTAATGCAGCGGCGGCACCCTGACCTAGGGCTTCACTTCTGAATCTCAGGAAACGATCATCGCAACCTACCCAAGCACCCGCAAGTAGTTGGGGGGTGTACCCGATAAACCAGGCATCTGCTTGTTTGTTGGTAGTACCGGTTTTTCCGGCTATATCGCCTTCCAGATTATAACGGTAGCGCAGGCGGCGACCGGTACCATTGTCTATAACCCCCTGCATCATTCTGACCATTTTAAAAGCTGTCCCTGCGCTGATGATCTCCCTCTGCTCCGGTACAAATCCCATGATCAAATTGCCATTTTTATCTTCAATTCGATTGATGAAAAATGGCTTGGTATGCATACCGGCCGCGGGGAACATAGAATAGGCGCCGAGCATTTCATAAAGTGAAATATCAGATACCCCAAGCGCTGCCGAAGGGTATTTTTCAATTTTCGAACTGATTCCGGCTTTTTCGGCAAAATCCACGAATGCATTTACCCCGACCTGCTTGAGTATGTACAGAGCAGCGTTGTTGACAGACAGTGCCAATGCCTTCTGCATGGTGATTTCTCCATGCTTGGCACCACCGGCATCATATGGCTTGTTGTCAAATATTTGTGGCTCCGTCTGTACCAATCCGCAGGGCGAAAAACCGTTGTCTACCGCCAGACAATAGAGTAGTGGTTTGATCGTCGAACCTACCTGTCTTTTGGTATTGATATTTACGTGATCAAATTGGTAGTAGTCGTGATTGATACCGCCCACCCAGGCTTTAACTTCTCCGGAATGAGGATCCATCGCCATGAACCCTGTCTGGAGGAATAGTTTCATGTATTTAATGGAGTCTACCGGACTCATGATGGTATCGACAGATTTTTGGTTGTTCCAGGCGAACACCTTCATGGGAATGGGAGTTTCAAACACCTTTTTAATTTCCTCGGTTGATAAACCTTGTTCTTTTAAGGAATGATACCTGCCGGTTGCTTTCATAGCGGCTTCGATCACATGCATATGATTTTTCCACACGGAACCATCGCGATAGCCGGATTGGGCAAAAAAGTGTTTTTGCATTTCTGTCATATGCTGTTCCACCGCCTGTTCGGCGTACCGTTGCATTTTGGTATCCAGCGTAGTATAGATTTTCAGTCCGTCCTTATACAGATCATACGGTTTGCCGGTAGCCGGGTTTCGACTGTCTTTCAAAATCCGTTTCACCTGTTGCTCCAATACCTGTCTGAAATAAGGCGCAATGCCCTCGTGGTAATCCAATTTTCTATAATTCAGCACTACCGGTAATTCCTTGAGCTTTTCTGCTTCCTCTCTGCTGAGCATATTGGATTTAACCATTTGCTCCATAACCACATTCCTTCTGGCTTTGGAACGATCTGGATGCAGACGGGGATTATAGTAGGTATTGGCTTTCAACATTCCGATCAGCACTGCTGCTTCGTCGATGGTGAGCTCACTCGGCATTTTATTATAAAATGTAAGAGCTGCATTTTTGATTCCGTATACATTATCCCCAAATGGGACAGTATTGAGGTAAAGTGTAATGATTTCTTTCTTGGTCAGATTCCTTTCCAACTTCACCGCCATAACCCATTCTTTGAGTTTGATCAATGGCATATGGAGTTTGCTATGGCGCTTCCGACCGAATAAATTTTTGGCAAGTTGCTGCGTTATGGTACTTCCACCCCCCTGCTTCCCAAAGAGCAATACAGCGCGGGCAATAGCTTTGCCATCGATACCGGAATGGTCAAAAAATCGTTCGTCCTCAGTTGCAATCAAAGCATTGAAAACATTGGGAGATATCTCCTCGTACCGACTGTTGGAGCGGTCTTGTACATAATACCTTCCCATGAGTGCACCATCGGTTGCAAATACTTCAGAAGACAGGTTATTACTGGGATTTTCATACAGATGTTCAGGAGGCATATTGCCTGCCCAATTGAAATAGAGTGCCAGTACGACCAGCGTGAACACAAGAATTCCAGCAATAAACAGCTGCCATAATATCTTGACAGAACGTTTCATGGATTGTATATTATGACCAAACACAAAACTATCATTTTTCGGCTATGCCGACACGTTTTTTTAAATTAGCGTACCTTTCAATTCAATTGATTAAAATTCTTTAAACCAATGGCACAATTGATTAGAAGAGAAGATGCACTTGAATATCATGAGCAGCAAAGGCCCGGGAAAATTGAAGTAGTTCCCACCAAAGCTACGAAAACACAGCGCGATTTGGCGTTGGCATATTCGCCCGGTGTAGCCGAGCCTTGTAAAGAAATCCACCGGGATCCTGAGGCAGTTTACAGATATACGGCGAAGGGGAATCTGGTGGCGGTTATCTCTAACGGAACTGCAGTGTTGGGACTGGGCGATATCGGACCGGAAGCATCTAAGCCTGTAATGGAAGGGAAGGGGATTTTGTTTAAAATATTCTCGGATATTGATGTTTTTGATATTGAATTGAATACTCGGGATGTAGATGAATTTGTGCGGGTAGTAAAAGCTATGGAGCCCACTTTTGGTGGAATCAATCTGGAAGATATAAATGCTCCGGAATGCTTTGAAATTGAAGAACGACTCAAAAAAGAAATGCAGATTCCTATAATGCATGATGATCAACATGGGACTGCGATCATTTCGGGGGCTGCATTGTTGAATGCACTTGAATTGGTTGGAAAACCGATTGATAAGGTACGCATAGTCGTGAGTGGCGCAGGCGCTTCAGCCATTTCCTGTTGCAAGATCTATCTCGCGTTGGGGGCAAATGTGTCGAATATTTATATGTTCGATAGCAAAGGTCTGATTACCGCTCAGCGTCAGGATCTGGATAAGCAAAAACAATTGTTTGCTCAGGATGCACCGGATATGACATTGGCGGAAGCGATTAGAGGTGCAGATGTGTTTATTGGATTGTCGAAGGGCAATATCGTTGATCAGGATATGATCCGCTCGATGGCAGATAAGCCCGTGGTATTCGCTCTGGCTAATCCGGATCCTGAGATACCCTATGAACTGGCTATGGCAGCCCGTCCTGACCTGATTATGGCAACCGGTAGGAGCGATTATCCCAACCAGGTAAATAATGTGTTGGGGTTCCCCTATATTTTCAGAGGTGCACTGGATGTACGGGCGACAACCATCAATGAGGAAATGAAATTGGCTGCGGTAAAAGCATTGGCACAATTGGCAAGAGAACCGGTGCCCGATATCGTGAATGCCGCTTATAAACAGAAGAGTTTGAGCTTCGGTCCCACATATATCATTCCCAAACCCATGGATCCGCGATTGTTGGTAACCGTATCCCCGGCGGTGGCTCGTGCGGCCATGGAGAGTGGGGTGGCCAAACGACCGATACAGGATTGGGATAGCTATGAGGGGGAACTATACCGCAGACTCGGAGCAGGCGATAATATTCTTCGTTTTGTAAACAATCAGGCGCGTCAGAATCCAAAGCGGGTGGTGTTTGCCGAGGCCGAAAATATTAAAGTGTTGAAGGCGGCTCAGATTGTGAGAGATGAAAAAATTGCCATACCTATTTTATTGGGTAATGAACAAAAAATTCTGAGACTGATTGAGGAGAACGGACTTCAATTGTCGGGAGTTACGATTATTGACCCCCGCAGCGATGCGCAGAAAGCCAAACGAATAGCATACGGAGATAAGTTCTTTGAAAAAAGACAGAGACGTGGATATAATTTGTATGAAGCTAGGAAGATCATGCGGGAACGTCCGTATTTCGGCTGCATGATGGTGGAGACAGGAGAAGCAGATGCTTTGCTGTCCGGTTTGACCCGTCAATACCCGGATACTTTGAGGCCGGCTTTGGAAATTATAGGAACCCATGAGAAAGGGAAACGGGTAGCCGGTATGTATTTGATGCTGACTAGGAAAGGCCCTCTGTTTTTTTCTGATACCACCGTCAATTTCAACCCGACAGAAGAGGAGCTGATAGATATTACTTTACAGACCGCAAGGGCGGTAAAGCTATTTAATATCCAACCCAGAATTGCGATGTTGTCTTATTCTAATTTCGGCAGCAGCGGATCACCCGAAGCGATATTAGTGAGAAATGCAGTTGCCCGAATCAAGCAAATGCATCCTGATTTAATAATAGATGGGGAAATGCAGGCGGGACTGGCTTTTAATCATGAGGTATTGAAAGAAAACTATCCGTTTTCTGCCTTGGTTGATGCCCCTCCCAATATTCTGATATTTCCCAATTTGGCTGCGGGAAATATCGCCTACCATTTATTGCAGGAACTGGGAGGAGCGGAGTCTGTAGGGCCGATTCTCCTTGGATTGCGAAAACCGGTGCATGTGTTGCAACTCGGAAGTACAGTTAGACAAATCGTTAATATGGTTGCGATTTCGGTAATGGAAGCGCAACAAAAGGAACACGATTGATAAGCCTGTAAATTGATTATCTACTCAGCAGGAACTTTCCATTGTGTAATGAGGTTCCTTGCTGACTGTATAATTGGTACAGATAAATTCCGTCTGCCCATTCATTGCAGTCAACCGAAGTATAATCCGACCATTCCGACTGGTGCATGATACGTCCGGAGAGGTCGTAAATTACCATATTTACCGGACTGACACCCGACAGAAACACAATCTTTCCATGGGTCGGATTTGGAAAACACACTGCATTGGAATGGTTGCTGGCAAGAATAGAAGGAATGCCGGAATCGATATCTCCGGTGATTTTTACATCATCGACAAATAGCGTACTGCCATCTACAGGAATGCTGCTCGCACTACTTATAAAACCAACAATCAATTTATCAGGAATCGAAGTGGAATCGTTATAAATGATGGGCGTGGTCATCAGCACATAATTATTACTTGGCTCTACAAAACTAAATCCGGCACCAATCAGAGAATCGCCGCCATCTGCAGCCGCTCCGCTAAGCATCACGGAAACCATGATCGCTCCACTATCAGCACCGGTGGTCTCGAATTTTACTCTGGCCTCGATACCTGTAACCCTGTTTAATATAGCAGCACCGCCGGAGTAACTGATGTTGTCCAGAGGATCTCCACCACCCATTAATGCCATGAAGTCTATATCAATTTTAGCATTAGATAAGATACCCGGAATTACCCCGAAAGTATCTAAAGTTTTGCTTACCAATTTAGCCGCGTAGTCGCCGCTATGCGCATCAGTAGATTTGAACACTTGCTTTTCGGCCTTGATATTCGCAGTGCCGGACAACTGGGCCAGCTGTGCACCAAAAGCAATCAGCGAATCCAAACCATACCATCCCTGCGGCGCTTCCAATTGAATGGGAGGAAATATACCAACTGAATAGTTCCGCCAGTTTTCCATTCCCCCTTTAATATCTTGGGCAAACAGTGATGGCGAGAAAAGGCAGCAGCAAAGAATAAATAAGTAGCGATGTTTCATAAGCGTTGAAGATATAATACAAAGATAGTTGTTGTTTCCATATATGGAATATTTGGAACACAATTATTATTAACTAAATGTTAGGTATATACAAAATAATGTTCAGAAAAAATTGATATATTGAACCTTATCTAAGGGAAGTTAAAATTCTTCAGTATTCCGGGAAACGGGCTTACTTTTACACCATGTCTGTACATAAAGAAATTAAACGCGTTACTACCCATACGCTTCAATGGATGAAGCAGCAGGGAGAAAAGATCAGTATGCTTACAGCATATGATTTTTCAATGGCTCGTATTTTCGATGATGCGGGAATCGATGTGTTATTGGTGGGCGATTCTGCGTCTAATGTGATGGCAGGTCATGAAACCACATTGCCGATAACTCTGGATCAGATGATTTATCATGCTCAAAGCGTGGTGCGCGCGATCAATAGGTGTTTGGTGATAGTGGATTTGCCCTTTGGCAGCTACCAGGGCAATAGCAAGGAGGCATTGCACTCTGCGATTAGGATTATGAAAGAAGCGGGTGCCCATGGTATCAAAATGGAAGGTGGAGTAGAGATTGTCGAGTCTATTAAGCGTATTATTAGTGCGGGCGTGCCGGTGATGGGACATTTAGGATTAACACCACAATCGATATATAAATTTGGGACTTATGCTGTCCGGGCAAAGCAGGAGGAGGAAGCAGCTCAATTGATCGAAAATGCAAAAATGCTGGAAGAGGCCGGATGTTTTGCACTAGTCCTGGAGAAAATACCGGCGGGACTGGGCAAGGAGGTGGCGTCTCAATTGAGTATTCCGGTAATAGGAATCGGCGCCGGAATGCATGTTGATGGCCAGGTATTGGTAATGCATGATATGCTGGGAATTACCAAAGATTTTTCTCCCCGTTTTCTCAGAAGGTACCTGAATTTATACGATGAAATTAAGGGCGCCACTGAGCGCTACATCGGAGATGTGAAACAGGGCGATTTCCCCAACGAGAAAGAACAATATTAATCGCATTAAGGCGAAGCCGACTGTTGGAGATTTGATCCTGGATAAGGCTTTCAAATTAAAAACCCTTTGTGTTATGGTGAACATTGATGCATGGAAAGAGTTGAAGCAACAACTCGATCCGAAGAATATAACCTTGGTTGCCGTATCTAAAACCAAACCGGTATCGGATATTATGGCGTTTTACGACCAGGGGCAGAAAGATTTTGGAGAGAATTATGTGCAGGAGCTGGTAGAAAAGGCCAAAGAATTGCCAAAGGATATTCGCTGGCATTTTATTGGCCATCTGCAAACCAACAAGGTGAAGCAGATCGTGCCTTTCGTACATCTAATACATAGTGTAGATCGTTTGAAATTGCTGGAGGAGATAGATAAGCAGGCCAAGAAAGTCGATAGAGTAATAGATGTATTGCTCCAGGTATATATTGCTGAAGAGGAAACTAAATTTGGCCTAGATGAGAAGGAGGTAGTGCAGTTGTTGGACCATTATTCGGCAGGGGCATTTAAAAATGTCAGAATCAGAGGAATGATGGGAATGGCCAGTTTTTCTGAGGACTTGGAAAAGGTGCGATTGGAATTCAGGAGGTTAGCCAATATGTTTACTTTCTTCTCCGATACCGTTTTCTTGGGGAATAGGGATTTTAATATTTGCTCAATTGGTATGACCGGCGATTATCATATTGCTATAGAAGAGGGCAGTACCATGGTGCGGATCGGGAGCATGCTTTTCGGCGCACGAAATAAAAATTAGGATAGTTTTCTTATCCCTTACCTAGATACCGGATCATAAATTTATAAAAAAGTCAAATCAACATATTGTTGGTCAATATGTCTTAACTGATTATGCCTCAAACTGAAAATCGGAATTCTTTATTTGATTTAGCAGCCAGATTTGTATTGTATACCGATTGCCATTTGTTTTTAACTGGTAAAGCGGGTACTGGGAAGACCACATTTCTGCGTCAGATCAAAGAGCAGAGCAATCGAAAGTTGGCAATTGTAGCTCCAACGGGAGTTGCGGCCATCAACGCAGGAGGGGTTACCATACATTCCTTTTTTCAGCTCCCCTTCGGAGCTTTTATTCCTGAATGGCTTCCCGGATCGGGTTTTTCGTTTGGTTCCACGACAGTGACTGACTTGCAGACGATGGTCGGGAAAATTAAGATGGGTCGTGAGAAGCGCAAGTTATTGGAGGAACTGGAGTTATTGATCATCGATGAGGTATCAATGGTGAGGGCTGATTTGTTGGATGCGATCGACGCGGTACTCAGACATTTTCGGCGTAAGCCGGATTTGCCTTTTGGAGGCGTACAGGTGCTTTATATTGGAGATTTGTATCAGTTGCCTCCAGTGGTAAAAGATGATGAATGGCAGGAGTTAAGTCCGTACTATCGTAGCTCTTTCTTTTTCGATGCAAGGGTGATGGAACAGGTGCGGCCGGTGTATATAGAGCTGGAGCAGGTGTATCGTCAGACTGATGAGTCGTTTATCGAATTGCTAAACAACATAAGAGAGGGGACGATCGATGAAGACGGATTGAGGTTGTTGAATAAGCGATTTGACCCCTACTTTCATCCGGAGCCGGAAGATGGTTATATAATACTAACCTCACATAATCATAGAGCCGACCGGATTAATAAATCGGAATTGGCAAAGTTGTCGGCGGAAGTGCATCAGTTTGAGGGCGAGGTAAAAGGTGAATTTAGTGAAAATGCTTTGCCGGCAGAACAAGTCTTGTCTTTGAAGGAAGGAGCTCAAGTGATGTTTATCCGAAACGATAAAGGGGAGAATCGTAGATATTATAACGGGAAAATTGCTACGGTAAGCCGGATCAAAGGCAATGAAATATACGTCCGTTTCCCCGGCGAGCGGACGGAAATGCAGGTGGAAAAGGAGACGTGGAGGAATATTAGGTATCAGTACGATAGTGACACGGAAAAGATCAAGGAGGAGGAGCTGGGAAGTTTTCAGCAATATCCGATACGATTGGCTTGGGCTATAACCATCCATAAAAGTCAGGGTCTGACTTTTGAAAAAGCTATTGTAGACGCAGGTTCGTCCTTTGCCCCCGGTCAGGTGTATGTGGCATTAAGCCGGATGCGATCTATGAGTGGGCTGGTATTATCCTCGGAGATAACTGCCGCGGCCCTGCATACGAATGAGCGGGTCAGGGCGCTTTCAGATCTCCGCTTGTCGGTTGAGGAACTTCAGGAGGTATTGGCTGCGCGACAGTTAGCATATTTGGGAACGGAGTTGACCCGGAGTTTTGCTTGGGATTCGGTATTGGAGGATTTCAGGGAATTTTATAAAGGGTATGAAAAGAGAAAGCTGCCGCATCAGCGAGAGGCCCGGCAGTGGGCTTCGAATATCATTGAGAGGATGACGGATATTGCAGCTACTGGAACTCGCTTTGGGAATCAGCTGAGGGGAATAATTCCGGTGGCGCACAAGGATGGATATCAATATTTGGCCGGGCGGGTTGAGGCTGCGAGTTCGTATTTTTTGCCTTTGGCAGATAAGTTATTGCGCTTATGGCAGGAACATTACGATACCAGCAAGACGCAAACCAAGGTGAAGAAATATCTTTCGGAGCTGGAACTCTTGTATAAACAATGGTACCGGAAGCGGTACGAAATAGAGATGGCTTTGAAGATGGCGGAGGGCTTGGTGAGGGGTGAGGATCCGGGAAATCTGTTGGAAAAAGCAGGGGCAAAGCCTGTGGTAGTGTTGCCCGGTCAAAGTGATCGGGAGGCGGGTAGAGCTATACCTACCGTTTCTAGTAAGGAGATATCTTTAAATATGTTTCGGGAGGGTCGCTCGCTCGATGATATAGCTGCTGAGCGCAATCTGTCCCGCAGCACGATTGAGGGTCATTTGTTGACTTATATAGCCACGGGAGAGATATTGCCTGAATTCTTTGTGACTGCTGAAAATGAATCAGTTATTCGCGAAGTGATCCTGAAATCTGAGGACAGGAGCCTATCTGCAATACATAAAGCATTATCAGGAGCCTACAGTTTTACGGAAATCAAAGCTACATTATTCCGACTGGAAGCGGAAGAGCAGAAAAAGGTCAGGGAAGACTATAAATGACATTGAGTTTCGCCAATATCTGTGCTATTGATATCCTTTTCGTACTGGCTACAAATATCCGTAGCGTCTTTTTCCGATTGCTTCGGAATCTCATAAGTTTTCAATGCTTTAACACCAAATGCAGTTGTTGCGCAAGTACATTGATAATCTTTTTTGCAGGATACAAGGCAAACAGAGATCAGGAAAATGAATGCCGCTAAAGTCAACACTCTATTTTTCATGGAATAATATTTGAAATATAAAATTGTGAAAGAAGATGAGCCGAGTTGTTTGAGCCGAATAAAAAAGCCGCCTCAAAGGTTGAAGCGGCTTTTAATGCTAGTAATAATCTTATTTAAGACTACATTCTACTTTGCTAGTAATACCAAATGCAGTAGATTCTACGCTCTTGTCATCACAAGCAGCTTTAGCATCTTTCTTTGTTTGTTTGCCGAGGCTAACGTCAGTTTTTGCCATTTGTACACCATCTACTGTAGAAGTACACTCACAAGTGTATTCTTTTTTGCAAGAAGTGAACATCATAGCGCCAAAAGCAGCTACCAGAACAAGGGGGGTTAATTTTTTCATTTCGTTTCGATTTTTAATTTGAAAGCAAATTTACAATTGGATTTGATAAAACAAAACTTTTATACTGTTTTTTTGTGCCAAAAAATATTCTTTTCTTCTTAAAGCTTCTATAAAGTCTTGAAAACTATATAGTCATAATATTTCGATTGCGCAATTCTCCAGCAAATTTAGATAGTTACGAATGTGCCCAAAAGTGAATAAAATGTCCTTTGATGCATAATGCGCGATGGGTCGCGCAGATTTTAGTGAGCAGATTTGGACTTTGGAATAAAATTTGCTTATTATTATAGGCTTTCTTATCTTTGCCATCCCTTTGCAGGGAGCTAGCACGTGCAAAAAAAAACATTGACCCAAAAAAACTGTTGACAATAATCTGACCTGTACTGAAAGGGGGTTCCTTTTTGGTA
>CAZWPF010000019.1:0-34340 GCA_964636205.1 uncultured Chitinophagaceae bacterium
AGCTGATTGTATCGGGAACAGGAGGGACAGATTCACTGACTAAGACAGTAACTGTTTGGGCTATGCCTGCTGCAGGATTTACAGTAAACAACGCGGCACAGTATCTGACAGGTAATAGTTTTGAATTTGAAGTGGCTGCCCCTGCATTGGGAAGTACGTATGCATGGAGTTTTGGTGACGGTGCAACAGCGGCTGGAGAAACCCCAACTCATAGTTATGCATCAATAGGTAAATACAATGTGAAGTTGATTGAAACCAACGATAAGGGTTGTGTGGATAGTACGGAGCTGGAAGTGAAGGTGAATGTTGATCCAACCGTTGCGGCGTTTACTGTGAATAGCGATGAGCAATGTTTTGCTGGAAATAGCTTTGTGTTCACCAACAGTTCTACAGGTTCGGGAATGATTTATCACTGGGATTTCGGTGATGGTATCACTACAGCTAATCAACATCCTACTCATAGCTACGCTGCTGCCGGTATCTATAATGTTAAGATGTACGCTACTGGTGCAGGTGGAATAGATTCTACAACACAGACTGTACAGGTTTGGGATGCAGTTGTGGTAGGATTTGATGTTAACGATACAGTACAATTGTTGGCCGGTAATCATTTTGAGTTTACTACTACAAATCCTGTAGTTGGAAACACGTACGAATGGCAATTTGGCGACGGTGCGACTGCGGTGGGTGAACAAGTGTCTTATAGCTACGCTGCTATTGGCAATTATACGGTTAAACAGATCGTGACAAATGATAAAGGTTGTAAAGACAGTATAGAGCGCGTAGTTAAAGTTACGGTTTCTACAGTTGCTGCAATTTTCACTGTCAACAACGATGATCAATGTTTAGGTGGTAATAGTTTTGAATTCACTAACAATTCTACCGGACTGGATCCATTAGATTATCACTGGTCATTCGGTGATGGTAATACATCTTCTGACGAGCATCCTGTTCATTCTTATACTGCGGCCGGTACCTATGATGTACAATTGATCGTGGACGGTGCAGATGGAATTGACAGTCTGACTGTGACTGTAACCGTACAGGAAGGCCCGATTGCAGGATTTACTGTTAATCAGCAAATTCAGGAGCTGACAGGTAACAGTTATGAGTTTACCTCTACCTCTGTTGGCGCGACATCATATCATTGGGATTTCGGTGATATGACCACTTCTACGGATGAAAATCCGATTAAGACCTACGATTCTGCAGGTGCTTATATTGTGAAGCTGACTGTGTCTTCAGGAACAGGTTGTGACGATCAGCACCAATTTGCTGTGATGGTGCTATCTGACTCAGTGAGCTCAGGTAATCAGGGTGGTATCGAGAGTGAGAGCATGGGCGGACTGGTTACAATGAGAGATTTCAATCGGATTAAAAATAGTGTTGACAGCCGTATGAATTACCAGGAAGCACGTCAGTTTACACCTTCTGTGTTCAATGTTAATGCAAAGAAAACCGCACAAGCTCAGGAACTGCCCGATATGATTCCTGCTCAACTCGAAGATGGCGATAAGGTTTATATTAGTTCTCCGACAGACCTGTTGACTATTACTTCAGCTGTGGATGTATTGTCGGTCGACTATACACGTGATAATAGAGCGAAAGCGGTTGCTTTAGGTATCAAGACTATCGATCGTCCTTATAGTCACACTAAGTCAATCTGCGACAGATTTAGAGGTTCAGAGTTGATCTATGTCGAGGATATTAAGATTCAAGGATATGATTTCGTGAGATTTGCATTGAAGCGTGAAGGTGGCATTGTGGAATATGCAATCGCGTTCGTTGTAGGTCGTGATAAGAGCAGAGGCAACTATACACTTCAAACTAACTGGTTATTGTCTTCTTATGAGTCTGATCAGCAGATGTTTAACTTCCAGGTATGGGCAGCGCACCCCGATCATGTTGTAAGTTTAGCTGAGCAGGTGTTGAATAACCTGAAGAAGGAACTGCCGGTAACTCAGGTGAATGAATTGTCTTTGCCTAAGACATATATCACTTACGGTTACAGAGATAATGAGCATTTGATTGTCAGAATCAACAACACTACTAATGCTACAAATGCGAGATTGGTGTTTGAAGAGCGCATTAATGAAGATGCCGGTGTTGGTTTGTTGGAAGTGCCGTTGACTTTGGTGCCTGGTAAGGCTAACGAGTTTGTGATCCCTATCCACGACGGTTATGAATACCAAGGTAAATTGTACTTGGATGGAGTTTTGGAAGATGAGGTTTATCTTGCCGATGGTAACTGGGGTATTGATTACGACGATCGTTATACTACCGTAAACAAGTTCGTACGCGGTAATAACAAGGAGCGCGTATACGAAGAAGGTTCTTATCCTGTTTATCGTAACGTAAACTTGCAAGCTTCGAGCAAAGACTATGTGTCTATATACAAGGCAATCCGTTCGGGTACTGAGAAAGCCGATCTTACTGCTTACAAATCATTGAAATTCTATGCAAGCGGTAGTGGTCAGGTAGTCGTAAGATTGACTCGCGATTCAATTATCGATTGGAACAGTCAATATAAAACGGTGGTTAATCTGACTGGGGAAGGTCGTGAGTATGTGATAAGTTTTGAGGATTTCTTGTCTGATAAAATCGAAGCTCCTTTCCAACCTTCGGATATCCGTACTTTAGTATTTACATACCTTGCAGATAACGGTACCAGAGAGAACATTACCATGAACATCAGTGATGTTTCCTTCTCGAAAGATGCGGTTTCTGCAACCAGATCCTTGGATACCAGAAAACTCAGCATCGTTCCTAATCCGAGCAACGGTCAATTCGATTGTCGCTTTGTTTCAGATAAAGAACGCAGCGTGACCATTACTATATCTGATGTAACCGGTAAAGTGGTTTATCAGTCTAGTGTTAACGCTAACATGGGATGGAATGTAGTGCCGATTGATTTGGGTGTTACTGCCGGATCTGTGTTGTTCATCAACGTGAAAGGTGGTGATGATGTGAATTATGAGGTAGAGAAGCTGATTATTCGCTAAACAACCACACACAATAGAAGGAAAGACATCCTGTGACCGTTTCGGCACAGGATGTCTTGTATATGGAGGAGTATTAGTAAGTTGCTAAGCTTGAGTGCAATAGTAGATAGTATGATTCGAAATGTATTTTCCGGAATAACCGCGATATTCTTCGCGATGCTAATGGCTGCTTCCTGTACAGCGCAACCGGAATTGAGAATAATAGAGAACGGGGGTAGTAACTACAACATTGTTGTTCCGGATAATCCCACGAAAGCCGAGTCCCGTGCAGCAGAAGTGCTTCAGACTTATTTGCAGACGATGACCGATGTCACCCTGCCTATAATCCGCGAGAGTGATGCCCTCGGATCACCGTCCATATATCTAGGAAAAGTAAGGAGCGGCAAGCCTTCAGAAATTAGAATGGATGGATTTGAAATAGCTACCGATTTGGAGCATGTTTATATATGGGGGAATTCGGGAAAAGGAACTTTATATGGTGTTTATACTTTTCTAGAACAGTATTTGGGTTGCAGGAAGTATGCCGGTGGCGAGCCGGCTTTTGTTCCGAGAAAAAAGACATTGTCGTTGCGGTCCGGGCTGCGGGATGTGCAAAATCCGGTTTTCGTCTTCAGGCAAAGCTATTACCCTTCGTCAGAGGATTCAGAATATCTGGACTGGCATAAGCTCCATCGATTTGAGGATTTGTGGGGCGTCTGGGGTCATTCATTTTTTAAAATACTACCTCCGAAACGGCACTTTTCTGCACATCCGGAATATTATTCTTTGATAAAAGGTAAGCGCCAACCTATTCAGCTATGTCTCACAAATGAGCAGGTGTTTTTGGCAACGGTGGATTATATCCGAAAGGAGTCTGTCAAAAAGCCGGATGCTATTTATTGGTCGATCAGTCCTAACGATGAACCACTTTACTGCACTTGCGAGTCTTGTAAGACCGTGGATGCCGAGGAGGGTGGTCCACAGGGAAGTCTGATCCGATTTGTTAATAGGATAGCCGGCGTGTTTCCGGAATTCCAGTTTACTACCCTGGCTTATGCCCACACCATTAACCCGCCTAAAAAGACACGACCTGCAAAGAACGTTATCGTCATTTTGAGCAGTATTGAAGCGCAACGGACGAAACCTTTGGATGAAGAGCCAACCGCGAAGAGGTTTAGGGACAATCTTTCGGGATGGTCGGCGGTGACTAGCCGTTTATTTGTATGGGACTATACGACCCAGTACACAAATTATTTGACCCCCTTTCCGGACTATCGCAATGCTGCCCGGAACTTGCGGTATTTTGCCCGAAAGGGAGTAAACGGGGTGTTTTTTCACGGGAGCGAGGAACATTACTCGGATATGGCCGAGTGGAACAGTTATTTGCAGGCCAAATTATTATGGAATCCGGATATCGATGATCGCTTGGTTTGGAAGGACTTTATGCAAGGTTATTATGGGGCAGCAGGAGAGGTGGTGACGAGCTATTTGGATGAATTGTACGAGGCGGTTGAGAGTACACAGGCTAAGCTAGACATTTACGGGAATCCTATAAATCATTATAGAGATTATCTTTCTCCGAAGCGGATTGATCGTTATTCGTCCTATTTAGACTCAGCTGAGGTATTGTTGGAGCAAGATAGCTTGAGGTATAATAGGGTAGTCCGCCTCCGCTTGCCATTGGAATATGTTGTGTTACAGCAAGCGCGCTTTTTTGGAACAGAGAAATATGGGTATTTGGTTGAGAATGACGAGGGAGTTTATGAGGTTCGCAATGGGTGGGAGCGTAGATTAGCCAGATTTGCAGCTGATGCAAAGAAAGCCGGAGTCACCCTTTTATCGGAAGGAGGAGTGAGTCCGGATGAATATGTAAGGATTTGGAAGCAGCAGCTTTCGAGGCCATGGAAATTCAATAAGGCCAAGGATGCAGATATTGAACTGGGACATCCGTACGCGACCGAATATTCAGCAAAGGGACCGGAGACTTTGACAGACGGGCTGGAAGGGCAGCCGGATTATAGTTATAACTGGTTATTGTTTTATGGAAGCGATTTGGTCGCCACTTTTGATTTCTGGGAGAACGTAGCGATCAATTCTGTAACTATAGGATTTCTAGATGATCCCCGTCATTTTATATTTCTACCTGAGCAGATTAAGATTGAGGTATCGGATGATGGCCGGGATTTTAGGGTCCTTCGATCTGAGGAAATAGGGGGGAGCAGTGAGCATCGGGATGTTAATATTCCACGTTATACGATGTCGATGCCGGTTGGTACCAAGGCCCGGTATATGCGTATAACTGCAACCTGTCCTACTGAATTGCCCGGATGGCGATATCACGAGTCGAAGAAGCCTGCCATAGCCTGTGATGAAATACGTGTAGATTAGGGTTGAATTAAGAAAAGCCATAATCGTTGAAGCGGGGGATGGGCGATTGCACTAACTTAGCGGCTTTGTAGGCCTATCCACTTTGATATTTGGTTTAAACTTTTTTTGAGGTTTAACGACTGGATTGCCTAAAAAGTAAAGTCGTTATGGTTCCGGTTAAAAAGACATTATCCAATCTAATTGGAGACCGAGGTTTCAAAGGCTTATTCGCGTTTTCGGAAGAAGATGGAAGTGCCGGGAGTATCACCTATCCAATTCGATCCGACTTTTTTACCATTATTGTAGTAGCACAGGGCAATTTTAAAGTCAGAGTTAATTTAAAGGAGTACCAGCTTACTCAAAATACTTTCGCTGTGGCTTCCCCTTCCGCTTTGAAGGAGGTCGTAGACATAAGTAAGGACTGCCGATATACCGGACTTGTTTTCACACCTGAATATTTGGCAGATGTGGGTATGAATCAGCATCGGGTGGATGCCATGCATTTTTTCACCAGCAATCATCTGCCCTTAGTTATGTTGCAGTCAGAGGATCAGGAGCGACTAACCCGATTGATGAAGCAGCTACGTGATGTCGCAGATTATCCGGTAGATTACCCCTATAGCGCAGATATATTACGGCATTTATTTCTGGTTTTGATATTTGAAATGGCCGGAATTGCAGAGCGTTATGCGGCAAGTGGGGAGCCGCAGCATTCGGCTGACCGAAAGGAGGGGCTAACTGTCAGTTTTGCAGCATTAGTGACACGTCATTTTCGTGAGAAGCGAAAAGTTTTTGAGTACGCTGAGATGCTTCATGTTACCCCAAAATACTTGTCACAAGCGGTCAAAGACTACACTGGTAAAAGTGCGGGAACGTATATCGACGAGGCAATTATTCGTGAGGCATGCTTTTTGCTATTGAATCCCGCGTTAAGTATTCAGCAAATTACTGATGAACTCAATTTTCCTAATCAGTCGCAATTTGGCAAGTTTTTCAAGCACCACACGGGATATTCTCCCCGAGCGTATCGTAAGAAGGCGGCCAGATAGCATAAAAGGAAAATTTGACCAAAACCGTAGCGATTTTAACCTTTTTCGAAATCGATAACCTACGGAACTTTGCATGAGAAATAATTCTCTCTTTTTTTAATAAAATAGTTGATATGTCAACTGAAATGAAGGGTCGGATGAATTGCGCGTTTGTAAATGGTGACATTCTTTTGTTTCACCTGGGTGCAGTAAACAGGATCTTGTTTAAAAGGGCCAACAGGTACCTAGCAAACAGTGGCTACCCCATTAAGGCGGAGCAAATTCCGTTATTGATGGTGCTTTACATCGCCGGTGCCCAGTCCCAGCAAGAGTTGGCAGAAGAAACGGGAAGAGACAAGGCTTCAATCTTTCGCACCCTTCGTTCGTTAACCGATTACGGATATGTACAGGTGTCGAATGACCCCAGCGATGGTCGAAAACACACCGTTCAGCTTACGGAGACAGGCAAAGAATTAATGGAACGAATGGTGCAGATTATAGTGAGGGTGGACAGGATTTTGTTTTCTGCGATAGGTGAAAATGACAAAAAGAAGTTGATCAGAATAATAGATACGGTTGCCAACCGCTTAAGAGATTAAAAAGCATTCTCAATTTTTGTTTAAAACAGCAACTACATAAATAGTATTATGAAACAGATGAAAACCATAGCAATGTTCTTGATTGCGGTGAGCATCCCCTGCTCTCTGGTACAAGCACAAGCTTATAATCTGCAAACTTGTCTGGACTATGCACTAAAGCATAACCAACAAATTGCCATTAGTAAATACGCAGAGCAAGGAGGGGAGGAGAAAGTTAGGGAGACACGAGCCTTAGCTTTACCGCAAGTGAATGTCAATGGTTCGGTTTCAGATAACTTGAAACGTCAGGTCATTGTATTGCCGGCTGAGTTTATTGGCGGACAACCCGGAACTTTTACAACCATTCTTGCCGGAACAAAATATACTGCCGGTGCTACAGCAGATGCCAGTCAGCAGATTTTCAACCAATCAGTATTCACCGGTCTGAAAGCCGCAAAAGCAAGTCGTGACTATTACGAAGTAAATACGATGCTCACAGAAGAGGATGTAGTCACTCAGGTAGCCAACGCTTATTATAGCATTCTGATTACCCGCGAGCAGATTCGTTTCCAAAAGACGAACATTCAGAATTTGGAACAATTGATTCAGACCACCCGTACCCAATACGAAACCGGACTAGCCCGTAAGATCGATTTGGATCGAATTAGCGTGTCGCTGACCAATTCCCGCACAAGGAACACGCAGCTGGAGAATCAGCTGGAGATACAACAGTACCAATTGAAAATGTTGATGGGTATGCCCGTCGAAGAACCATTGCAACTGGAAGGGGTGCCTCTGGAACAACTGGAAACCAGCACTGCGGGTATGACAGCCACTTCAATCCAGGCTTTTGATCCGGATAAACTACTTCAGGTTTCCCTGCTGGATGTACAAGAACGTTTGTATAAGTATCAAAAGCAGGCAAGTGTTGCAGAGTACTATCCCAAATTATCGCTTTTTGCCAACTATAGCTATAATACGTTAAGTAATGAGTTTGATTTCTTAAAGAAGAACGGTACCAGTATCAATTATGATATGGCAAGCGTCGGACTCAGACTATCGATTCCCATTTTTGATGGGTTTGGCAGAAGAGCAAGGGTTGCCCAAAATTCTATCGAACTGCACAAACTGGCGAAACAGAAGGATTATACCCTGTTGCAGCTGAATACAGCATACGAAAGCGCTCGCGTCCAAATGTTGAACAGTATCAATACCATCAATCTCCAAAAGGAGAATATGGAATTGGCCAGGGAAGTTTATGCTTCCAGTAAACAAAATTACGAGCTAGGCCTAGCGACACTTACAGATTTGCTTAATGCAGAAACTTCGTTGGTGGAAGCTCAGAATAGCTATGCACAAGCATTACTCAACTTTCAGATTGCCCAAATCGGCATTGCCCGATCTACCGGCCGTATCATGGAGCTTGTATCAAATCAATAATTAAAACAATCATTCAATAACAACATAAGAACAATGAAGAAAGCGATCATTTATAGTCTGGTCACAATCGGGGCTTTAGCTTTAATTTTCTGGAAACTCGAGTCCAACAAAAAGAAAAATCAGGCAACGATAGATCTTGTTAAGCAAGCCAATTCAGGTGCGATACCTGTCAATGTAGAGCGCGCTGTAAAAATTGTCATGAACGAAACGGCTCAGGCCAATGGTAACTTCGCAGCTTTGCATGAGGTAACTTTAGTTTCTGAAGTTGCCGGCCGGGTTACCGAAATCCTGGTGAAAGAAGGATCAATAGTAAAGGCTGGTCAGGTAGTGGCTCGTATCGACAATGAAGTAGCTGATGCACAGTCACAATCTGCTTTGTCTGCATTGAAGCAGGCTCGTACAGATCTGGAAAGATTTGAGAAAGCTTTTGAAAGCGGTGGGGTAACCAAAAAGCAATTGGATGATATCCGCTTGCAACATGCCAATGCCGAAGCACAATATACTGCAGTGCGCAGAAGTCTGGAAAATACCTATGTGAAGGCACCGATTAGCGGAACAATTAACGCCAGATATATCGAACGTGGCGCTTACCTCTCTCCTGGTTCTAAGATGTTTGATATTGTAGATGTATCAAAGTTAAAATTGGTTGTCTCCGTTCCGGAATATCAAGTAGTAAATCTGAAAGCCGGTCAGGAAGTTACCGTCAAAGCCAATGTGTTCCCGGAAGTTGAATACCGCGGTAAGATCAGCTTTATCGCCGCAAAAGGTGATAAAGCATTGAGTTATCCTGTGGAGGTAGAAGTGGAGAATATCGAAGGGAAGTCTTTGAAAGCGGGCATGTATGGCACCGCGATTTTTGGAGCTGCAACTGATGAAGCTGTGATTATGGTGCCCAGATCAGCATTCTACAATGGTGTAAATAGTGGAAGCTTGTTCGTGCATGAAAACGGAAAGGCGGTGTTGCGTCAAGTAATTGCAGGTAGCGTGGTAGGCGATAGAGTACAAATTAGAAAAGGTCTTGAAGAAGGTGATCAGGTTATTGTCAGCGGACAAGTTAACCTTATCGATGGTTCAGAAGTAACTATTCAAAATCAATAACAATCCGGGATGAAAATCACAGAAATATCGATAAAAAGGCCCACGCTTGTAGTTGTAATTTTTACAGCTATTGCACTATTGGGTATCATGAGCTATATGTCGCTCAACTATGAGTTATTGCCTAAATTCAATTCTCCGATTGTAAACGTAATGACTGTATATCCGGGGGCATCGCCCAGTGAGGTGGAGAATACAGTTACTAAAAAAATTGAGGATGCCGTCGCCTCATTGGAAAACGTAAAGAAAATCGTAGCCCGCTCTGTGGAAGGGGTTTCGATTGTTACAATCGAGTTTACCAGTAACGCTGATGAGAACTATTCTCTTCAGGATGCACAGCGCAAGATCAATGCGATGTTGTCTGAACTCCCGGGGGATGCCAAGACTCCATCTCTGAGTCGGTTTTCAATGGACGATCTGCCTATCATCACATTGGCGGCCAGAGCGGATATGAACTCTCGTGAGTTTTATGATTTGATTGATAAAACGCTGGCTCCCCGGATTTCTCGATTGCAAGGTGTTGCGCAGGTGAATATAATTGGTGGGGAACAAAGAGAAATTCAGATCAACGTAGATGCGGAAAAACTGCACGCATATAAAATGTCATTGTTGCAGCTTCGTCAGATAATCACCAATGCCAACCTGGATTTTCCTACCGGTAAAGTGCGTACCGAAAAAGAGCAGATTCTGGTTAGATTGGCCGGGAAGTACAAGGATGTAGAGCAATTGCGGAACCTGGTGGTAACTACTACTGCTGAAGGTGCACAGATCAGACTTAGAGATGTGGCCGATGTACAGGATGGTACCAAGGATATTGAGCGTATAGCCCGTAATGACAGATCTGAAGCAATCATTCTTCAGATCATGAAGCAATCGGACGCTAATGCAGTGGCTGTGAGTGAAGAGGTACGTGAGGCGATCGGGCAGATTGAACAGGATTATGCCGCTAATAAATTGGATATCGAAGTGGCAAATGATGCCTCTGAATTTACCCTGGAATCAGCGAATTCTGTGATTATGGACTTGATAATCGCGATTTTCCTGGTAGCCGCTGTGATGATGTTGTTCTTGCACAGTTTGCGAAACGCCTTTATCGTAATGGTGGCGATCCCAATGTCGCTGATCGGTACCTTTATAGGTATGCAGCTGTTCGGGTTCTCCCTCAACCTGATGTCGTTACTAGGTCTGTCGCTTGTAGTAGGTATTCTAGTGGATGACGCGATTGTAGTTCTGGAGAATATTTACCGTCACATGGAGATGGGTAAAAACAAAGTGCGGGCAGCATACGAGGGGGCTAAGGAAATCGGGTTTACCGTTACCTCAATCACCTTGGTAATTGTGATCGTGTTTCTGCCGATTTCCCTGACCAACGAACTGGTATCTAAGATCCTTCGAGAATTCTGCGTGGTGGTAATGATTTCGACCTTGTTGAGTTTGTTTGTGTCTTTCACCATCATTCCGCTTTTGTCTTCCCGTTTCGGAAAACTCGAACATCTGACCGGTAAGAATGTTTTCCAACGCTTTATCCTTTGGTTTGAAGGTCGATTGGATGCGTTTACCGGATGGATCACCAATTTGCTGAAATGGTGTCTGGGTCATAAAAGAATTACCGTGCTGGTTTCATTGGTTGCGTTTTTTGCGTCCTTGATGTTGGTGGGTAAAGGATATGTAGGTGGTGAGTTTATTCCTAAGGGTGATCGCGGTGAGTTTATCGTGTTGTTGGAACTGCCAAAAGATGCCTCTGTGGAACAAACCAATCAGGCAGCTTTGAAAGCAGAACATTTCTTGCAAAGTCAACCTGAGGTGAGAAGTTTGATTACCACCGTAGGACAGAGTAGTGAGGATGGATTCGGTAGTTCTCAAACAACTGCTTATAAGGCAGAGATTACTGTGAAAATGGTGCCGGAGAAAGAACGGAATGTATCTACCCAGATTTATGCCGCGAGGATGAAGATGGAATTGAAGAAGATGCTCACCGGTGTGAAACTGAAAACTACCCCGGTTAATATTATGGGTACAGCAGACCGTGCTCCCGTTGAGCTGGTAGTGTTGGGTGCCGATCTGGATAGCGTGATGGTATTTGCAAAGCAAGCCAAAGAGATTTTGGCGCAAATCGACGGTACCAGTGATGTGAAATTGACCGTGGAGGATGGTAACCCTGAAATTCGAGTGGAAATTGATCGCGATAGAATGTCTTCGCTCGGACTGACTCTGGACGTGGTTGGTGCAACCATGCAGACCGCTTTCAGTGGGACTGCAGACGACTCCAAGGTGAAGTTCCGGCAGGGCGATTACGAGTATGATATCAATTTGCGGTTCGATGATTTCAATCGGAAGACGATGGCCGATGTAGGTAATATTGAGTTTTTGAACAGCCGAGGCGAACTGGTGAAACTGTCGCAATTTGCCAGCTTGACAGAAAGTTCCGGACCTACCCGTTTGGAACGGAGAGACAAAGCGTCTTCGGTATCTGTGCAATCCCAATTGTTGGGTCGTCCGTCAAGCGCCGTAGTGTCCGAATTCACTCAAAAATTAGAAGAATTACCTCGACCTATAGGTGTGAGCTATTTGTTTGGGGGTGATGCCGAAAACCAAGGCAGTTCGTTCGGAACACTCGGGATGGCATTTATCTTGTCGATCATACTGGTATACCTGATCATGGTGGCATTGTACGACAACTATCTGCATCCCTTGGTGGTAATGTTCTCTGTGCCTTTGGCCTTGATAGGTGCATTGCTGGCGCTTGCACTTACCAATAATACTTTGAACATCTTCAGTATCCTGGGTATGATCATGTTGATCGGTTTGGTAATTAAGAATGCGATCTTGCTTGTGGACTTCACCAATCAGATGAAGGAAGCAGGGCTGTCGACCGATGAAGCTTTGATCAGTGCTAACAATGCGCGTTTGCGCCCGATCCTGATGACTACCATCGCGATGGTATTCGGTATGTTGCCGATTGCATTGGCAAGTGGAGGTGTTGGAGCGATCAAGCAGGGTCTGGCTTGGGTAGTAATCGGAGGTTTGATCAGTTCGATGTTCCTTACCCTGATCGTGGTCCCTGTAATCTACAAATTGGTAGATATGTTGCAAAAGAAATTCGGTTTCGGAAATCCTACCAAAAAGCGGTATTACCGGTTGAAGATGCAGGAGTCGTTTAAAGAAGTAAAAGAGTAGTTTGTTGTTTTAGAATGATAAGGGCTGTCTGTAATGGACAGCCTTTTTTTTCGGATGTACCAGTTAGAATGGGGTGTGATAAAATTTGTTGGCATAGTTTATAAACTGTTAAGCCAGAATGGATAATCGGCATGGGTATAATAGCCGGGAAATGATATCCCGGATAATCGAGTGAGAGGAAGTAAGGTTATTTCGCTATTTTTGAAATTCGGAAACATAGTATATGATTGAAGTAAAGCATGTCTCGAAAAGTTTTGGTGATAAAGTAGTTCTGGATGATATCTCTTTAAAGATGTACCCCGGGAAGGCTAATCTGATAATTGGAGCGAGTGGGAGCGGTAAGACCGTTTTGATGAAAATAATGGTCGGACTAATGTTTCCGGATAAAGGTAAAGGTCAGGTGCTATATGAGGATGCGGACATTACCGTGATGGATGAAATAGAATTAAGGGAGGTCAGGAAGCAGATCGGAATGTTGTTTCAGGGATCTGCATTGTTTGATAGCAAGACCGTGGAGGAGAATGTGATGTTTCCGTTGGACATGTTTACCAAAGAACGTCGCAGGGATAAATTGAATCGGGTGAACGAGGTACTCGCTCGCGTTAATCTGGAGGGTGCCAACAAAAAGTTTCCAGCTGAAATCAGTGGTGGTATGAAGAAGAGGGTTGCCTTGGCGAGAGCATTGGTGATGAATCCGAAATATCTATTCTGCGATGAGCCCAACTCAGGTCTCGACCCACAAACTTCTCTGGTTATTGATAAGCTGATCGTAGAATTGACTAGAGAATATAATATCACTACCATTATCAACACCCATGATATGAACACCGTAATGGAGAGTGGAGATCATATCATTTATATGAATAAAGGCCGTAAACAGTGGGAGGGGTCGAGTGCGGAAATCGTCTTTAACGAGGACGAGGCACTTAATAACTTCATTTTTGCCTCTGAATTTATGCGAAGGGTGAAGGAGGTAAACAAAAACGCTGTAGCTAAATAGGCTCAATTATGATAGGGTTCACGTCCGAACCGGGAGTCACCCGCAAATGAATATGCGTATCCTTTACTGGCTGATCGTTTGAGGATGGTAGTCGGTTTCTGAGCTGGTTATTTCCCGAGTATCTATTCTAACCTTCGTGAATCAGGTTATGAATCTAAAGATTTACGACCGAGAGCTCCTACCTGAAACAAGGTTTTGTCAATGCCTTGGTTTTAGAGCAGGAGCCGTCGGTTTGTAAACACCATCTCCACATCACTGTTTCTTGAAAGCAATTAGGGAATGGGTATTTTAATATTCCGGTCTGATCTCGCATACTCGGAGTATTACAGATCATCAGGATGAAGATTTGCTCCCTTTTTTGTCGAGCATCAATAGTTCACTCACCTGAATCTCCGTAACATAGCGGGTGATACCTTCTTTATCGGTATATTGTCTATTGGTAAGCTTACCCTCGATCATTAGTTCACTACCTTTTTGCAAATACTTTTCTGCTATGTCTGCGAGGTGTCCCCAGGCTACCAACTGGTGCCACATGGTTTCGGTTATCCGTTCACCATCAGAGTTTTTATAGCTCTCGTTCGTTGCCATTCGCATTCTGGCAATCTTGGTACCTGATTCGAAAACTCGGATTTCCGGATGTAAACCCAGATGACCGATCAACTGCACTTTGTTCTTAATCGCATTCATCACATTTCATTTTAAGATTGCTACTAAATTGTTCTTCCGTTCAGTAGATAAGGCTTTAAACGCGGCCGCTTTATCGCTCGTATCACTTCACTGTCGACAACAAATGTCTGGCGCTTCAGCTTAATTAGTCGGTGATTAAACGACTATGTTCGACAATAAACGTTTTAAACGTTTAAATCGGCTGTAGTTAATTGTTAATCAATAAAATTTGTAACTTGCTGTTGTGGAACGTGTGGAACGAAAATGCTTGCAGTGTGGCCACCCATTGAAAGGTCGCATCGATAAGAAGTTTTGTGATGATGCCTGCCGGAATGCTTATAATAACAGCCGCAATGGTAAGCATAATGAGATGGTCAGGAGGGTAAATAATATTCTTGCCAGAAACCGACGAATTCTGGCTTCTTTGATCCCAACGGATCAATCAACCAACAGGGTTTCCAGATACTTACTCCTGTATAGCGGGTTTGATTTCATTTTTCATACCCATAGATATATCAATCCGAGAGGAAAAGAATATTGTTTTTGTTACGATTATGGTTACCGGATTCTGGATCCTGAATGGGTACTGGTCATAAAGGCTCAAAATGATGCCCTTTTAATTCCCGACAAGTATGTCTGAAGTACTTACTGGAATCATTATTTCAGGTTTTTAAGAATGGAGCGACGCGTCAAATAACTGCTGATAGTAAGCACCGCCAATGCCAAAATCCATACCGGCCATCCGGGTAAGCAGTGGATCTCCATTCCCGAATTCTGCATGACAGTTCGAAATCCTATCTGTAAAACGATTACCATAAACATGGCAACTCCTAGAGTGCTCCATAGTATGGGGTAGAAACGTTTCTTGATAAACCGGCGGATGCTTTTCGGACTATAGCCCAGCTGTAATAATAGCGTGATATTGTTCTTAGAGCGTGTCAAAACTAATTCTACAAAAAGTAGAAAAACCAAAATGCTGATCCCGGTAAGTGCTATTGCAATCAGGCCTAAGGAGCCACTCATAAACTGAATTAGCACTCTTAATTTATTCCATTTGAGTTGTGCTGCATCCGCCTCGTAGTCCTTGTCGTTAATCAATTTGATAAACTCCGGGTCAGAAGGATCCACCACCTCTAACAGGAGTCGGACAGGTGCATTATTTACTCCCGCTCCGAATTGAGCATTTCCATAATTTAGAAATGCCTCCGGAACCAGGATAGCACCTGTTTGATCGGAAAAACCGACAATTCTGGCCAAATAAGTTTCACCTTCCGCCCCAATTTCTAATTTGAAATTGAGTGATTTGATGGCTTGTTCCGATAGTATGGGTAAACCTTGCGAAGGGGCAAATACAAAGTTATATTGTTTCAACAAGTCTGCGGACATTACCATAGGCACCTGAAACTGCCCCGGCTCCCAATGCCAGTTGTTTATATCTAGTTCAACAAACCGCGCCGGGGCTGATTCCAATGGTACTAGTGTGGAAAAACCAATGGATTCGTCGATACTGATTAGTGCCGGGAAGGTAGCTGACATAAGCGCTCCCAGATCTTTAATAAGCGGTTGGCGCATTAGATCTGCTATTTCATCTGCGCTAAATTCTTTTATTCCTGATTGTTTAGAAGGCTGAATTTTTTTCTGAATGGTAACAAAATTCTTACCCAGGCGATTTTCCGGAGCAGGTCCGTAGAGTATTTGTCTGTAATTGTTCCACGCATTGACCGAGAGTAGCAATAGAAAGATACCCATCCAAAGTGAAATCCATGCAAAAACAATGCGAATTCTGCTACTGCTACGCAGTAGTAACTTATTCAGAATGTTCTCTTGTACATTGCTCACAGGTAAATGGTTTCTGTATAGTCAAAGAAATCGTTTTCTCCCAGTGCGGTCACTAATATCCCCGCATTGTACTTCTCCCGCTGTTCGCTGATAAGCGAAGCGGCAGCAAGAATGTTCTTAGTATCGAGATGACTGAATGGTTCGTCCATAATCAGCCATTGAAATGGTTGTAATAGGCTTCTGATTATAGCGACTCTTTGTTGTTCACCCAATGAGAGCGTTGACGCGGTTTGTTGCAATACATCAGGTATTCCCAGTCGGATCAGCCATGCGTTCATTTCTGATTCCGGAATTGTGTTGGTAAGCCGCCGTTTTAATTCCAGATTTTCAAATACGGTTAGATTGGGGAAGAGCCTTAAATCTTGAAATACAATGCTGACTTGTTGGGCTCTCAGTTGAGCTAGCTCTTCGGAGGAAATTGATTTCAGATCTTTACCATCCCAAAATATGCCACCCGAATAATCATTTCGGAGGCCGTAAAGAAAATGCAAAAGGGTAGTTTTACCCGACCCGGAAGGCGCTTGTACGCGGATGATTCGGCCGCTCTCCAGTTTGAGTTGTTGTTGCCAAATGTCGGAATTTCTTCCGGCAAAATAATTGCCGTTTACGGCGGGCAACAGATTATCCAGAGATAGGTACATGTCGATGCATTCTTAGCTAAGTTAATCAATTTGTACTAACTAAGTAAGCGCTACTTTTACGTATAATAAGCGGTTGGCTTGTGTCGCCGGCCTGTTGACTCAGGTTGTTTGTTTTCTGAAAAGATATACTGCCACCATTCCGAACACCACATTCGGTATCCATACAGCGATAAAAGGATTTAGTCCGGCTTTGACTGAATAGGTATTGCTGAATTGCATAATCATAATGTAGAAAGCACTGATCGCGATTCCTACCGCTAAGTGTAGTCCACTCCCGCCTCTCACTTTGCGACTGGCGATGCAGGCACCAATAATTGTGAGAATGATGCCGGAAAAAGGTTGTGCTGTTCGTCTATGTTTTTCTACGTGGAGCAGGTTCAGGTTTTCCACTCCCCGTGTATGTTGTTGTTCGATAAATCGTTCTAATTGCGGCGTGGTCATCGCCATTATTTTCTCATCATCCTGATACAGGTCTCTGGGAGTAAAGGGGAATTCCCTTATCACCTCGTGAGCAGTTTTCAGAGACTCATGCAGACTGTCATTGGTACGTATGGTGACATTATATAGTTTCCACTCTTTGTTTACGCTATCATAGCTGGCTCTGTCGGCCATGATTTTTTCTTTAAGTTCTATTCCGTCTACTATTTCTGCAGCGAACTGATAGCCCATATTTACTGTATAGTCATAGTGCTGCATGTAAATATAAAGGTGGGGGCTGAGGCGTAGATGTACGTTCCGGTCTGAATATTTTACAGATTCGTGTGTGTACAAATCTTCGAAATGCAATCGGTCGCGATTGGCTATTGGCACCAGCCAATGATTGAAAATAAAAAAGACGGTTCCTAAAAATACCGCGCCGATCATATAAGATCTTAAATACCGGCTAAAAGACATTCCCGATGCCAGCATGGCGATAATTTCCGAACGGTAAGCCATCCGAGATGTAAAAAAAATTGTCGCGATAAAGATGAACAAAGGATAGAGCAGTGCAACGATATGCGGAATGAAATTCTTGAAGTAGCCAAGAATCGCAATAAGCGGAGCTTTGTACTTTACAAAATTGTCTACCTTCTCAGAATAATCGATCACGCAGGAAATCGCCGCCATAATAAGAATGGCGTAAAAGAAAGTACCAATAAACTTTCTGAGGATGTACCAGTCGAGTTTCTTCATATCAATATGCCGGGGCGTAGGCTTCCTCCACGGAGTTATCAGTGCCTAACACCTGGTAGCGAATGATCAACGCGTTTTCGGATAATTCGAGAACTTGTTCATCGTAATATCCAACGGTTTCGACATACATATGCAATGTCTTGTTGTAATCGCGCAATTGCCAGGTGCCTACCTTAGTTTTTTCCAGCTCTTTGCAAAGATAAGAACCTGTATGCAGAATGAATTTTCCAGTTGTTTCGTATTCGCGTAAATCGTCTTCTCTGCATTTGGGGATTTCAGTACTTGTTTCAGAGCTATCCGAACCGATCAGTTTTATCGAGCTGAGGCGCCATTTATGTTGCGTCAGCAAATTATTGTCACCTTTAGGTAGTTCATTAGATTTAGAGCAGCTAAAAATGCCGACCGCGCAAAGTCCCAGGATTAAAGTGTAAAATGCCTTCATCGGAAAAACAAGTTTAATGCAATGATAATAAAATAAATTTGCATATTGACTATCCGAAGTTCAGCTTATCGTCTGCTTTTTAACACGGGAACCAAGTCGTTTTTCCATTTATAAAAGTCGCCCGCTACGATATGTTTTCTGGCTTCTCTTACCAGGTGCAGGTAGAATGCCAGATTATGGATGCTGGCGATCTGTAACGCTAGTAATTCGTTTGCTACAAACAAGTGACGCAGGTAGCTCTTCGAATAGAAATTGCTTGTCGGGCAGCTGATTTCTTCGTCGATCGGACTAAAATCATCGGCCCATTTCTTGTTTCTAATATTGATTACGCCTTGGTAGGTAAATAGCATCCCGTTTCGGCCGTTGCGGGTCGGCATGACACAGTCAAACATGTCTATCCCCAACGCGATGTTTTCCAAAATATTCCAGGGAGTGCCTACGCCCATTAGGTAGCGGGGTTTTTCTTCCGGAAGGTATTCGCAACACAGTCCGCACATTTCGTACATCATCTCTTCCGGCTCACCCACTGAGAGTCCGCCGATTGCATTCCCATCACAATTAGACTCAGCGATATACTGTGCGGATGTTTTCCTCAGATCCTTGAAAGTGCTCCCTTGTACGATTGGGAACAGACTTTGGGAATGTCCGTAAAGTGGTTCAGTTTCCTTCATCCGTTTGATACAACGGTCTAACCAACGATGTGTCAGTTCCATCGACTTTTTCGCGTAACCATATTCTGAGGGGTAGGGTGGGCATTCATCGAATGCCATAATAATGTCCGCGCCGATGGTTCGTTGGATATCAATAACCTTTTCGGGAGTGAACAAATGTCGGGATCCGTCGATATGAGACTGAAATAAGGCGCCTTCTTCTGAAAGCTTCCGGTTGCCCGATAACGAAAACACCTGATAGCCACCGCTATCTGTAAGGATGGGTCGATCCCAGCCCATAAACTGATGTAAGCCACCGGCCTGTTGCATGATTTCAAGTCCGGGACGGAGGTATAAATGATAGGTGTTTCCTAAAATTATATCGGCATCGATCTCGGTTTTCAACTGTTGCTGAGAGATTCCCTTAACTGATCCCACTGTGCCCACCGGCATGAAGATGGGAGTTTCGATACTGCCATGTGCGGTTGTTATACGACCGGCTCTTGCCCCTGAAGCCGGGTCTCTTGCTGATAATTCAAAATCCATTTTTATATAAGGCCTTAATTCAGGGTGCTGTTTCTGATTTATTCTATTACTTTGCTCCGTGTTGTTTATCCTATTGATGATAGTTTTTATTATCTGCATTGCTTTTCAATGCGGATATATACTATTTCTACTGGTTAGGTTTTTATTTATCCGGCCGGTTCCTCCAATTGTTTCGGGATCCGCAGTGTCCGTGATTATATGTGCAAAAAATGCTGCGAGTCAATTGCAACAAAATTTGCCCGAAATTTTGCAACAAAGATATATCAATGAATCGGGCAAACCGCATTTTGAAGTTATCGTTGTAAACGACGGATCTATAGATGACACGCAGCAAGTATTGGAACAATTTGCTGCGAAGTACGAGCATTTGCGGGTAGTGCATCTGAATGCTGAACAGGAAAGAGATCTGCCTGGAAAAAAATATGCTTTAAGGGCTGGTGTGACGGCGGCCCGGCATGAATGGCTGCTGATGACCGACGCTGATTGTCGACCTGCGAGTCTCGATTGGATCCGCGGTATGGTAGCACCACTAGCCTCCGGAAAATCGATCGTTGCAGGGTACGGCCCATATGAATCTCAGCCCGGTTTATTGAATGGTTTTATAAGATGGGAGACTTTGCATACCCTGATTTTTTATGGATCATTTGCGCAGGCCGGTTTGCCATATATGGCGGTGGGTCGGAATCTTGCCTGTAAAAGGGAATTGATGGAGGTTGCCTCTCAATCAAGCATTTGGTCGCGATTGCCTTCTGGTGATGATGATTTACTCATGAGATACGCTGCTGATAATACGAATACCGCTGTCGTTTGCACCCCGGAGACATTTACCTGGTCGAAATCTTGTAAAACTTGGGGTGAATGGATAAGCCAAAAGCAAAGACACTTGTCGACCGGAAAGTATTACCGCCTGCCCATCAAGATTTTACTTGGAGGATTTGCCTTGTCGCATATGGCTGTGTGGGTTTTATTTTTTGTGCTGGTTTTCTCTGCATATGCAAAGGCTGTATTGTTTTTGATGGGCATAAGAAGCTTGTTTTATTGGGGATTAATTTGGGGTGCATCACGCAAGACACAAGCTAGGGGCCATGCTTTTATGTATCCATTGTATGATTTAGGATGGATGATCTATAATCTTGTATTCTCGCCTTATATATTATGGAAGAACAAAAACCGATGGACGTGATAACCGGGTATTTTCCGGAATTAAGCAGCAGACAGCTCGAACAGTTGGAGATGCTAGGAACCCTTTATCGTGAGTGGAACGAAAAGATCAATGTGATTTCCCGAAAGGATATCGATTCTCTTTATATCCGGCACGTATTGCATTCTTTGGCGATAGCAAAGGTGGTTCAATTTCCTGATGGCGCCGAAGTATTAGATATTGGTACGGGTGGCGGATTCCCCGGGGTGCCTTTGGCGATATTATTTCCTGAGACAAAATTCTTGTTGGCAGATAGTATCGGCAAGAAAATCAAGGTGGTAGATGGGGTTTCGCGTGCGGTTGGCTTGAGTAATGTGCAGACCCGGCATGTCAGGGTGGAGGAGCTACAAGGACGGAAATTCGACTATGTCGTATCTCGTGCGGTAGCGCCATTAGGTACCCTCTGGAAATGGGCTGCTCCTCTGTTGAAGAAAAGTGTCGGAGCAGATGCCGGTTTATATTGCTTAAAGGGAGGGGATTTGTCGCAGGAGATCTCCGATTCTGGTTTGCGGCCAATGATTTGGCAGTTGGATCGCATCTTTGCCGAACCGATGTTTGAGGATAAGTACATCTTATTTTGCAAGAGCGGGTCTGCGGTAAAAAGATAACAAAAACTTCATAGATCAACCTTTTTGGCATCGTCGAATAATCAGTAACTTGCAGATAAATCCGTGAAACAGAAATAAAACCAGAACTGTTGTTAAGTACGGATTTCAGTAGCATATGCACAAAACAAAAATAATTGCCACCGTTGGTCCGGCAAGTAATAGTTACCAAGCTTTATTGGATTTGGTTGAAGCCGGAGTAAATGTATTTCGGTTAAACTTTTCGCACGGCACCCATGAGGAGCATCGTGAAGTGATTCGTCATATTCGTAGTATTAATGCAGATTTTCCGTTTAACATAGCCATTTTAGCAGATTTGCAAGGGCCTAAATTGAGGGTGGGAGAATTGCAGGATGGAGGATTTATGTTGGAGCGTGGGGATAGTTTTTATTTCACAAACGAACCTTTGATTGGCACTCGTGAGGCGGTCTATATTTCTTATCCTAATTTCCACAATGATGTGCGGGTTGGAGAAAAGATATTGTTGGATGATGGTAAGATAGAAGTACTAGTTACTGAAATCACCCATGATCATAAAGTGCGGGTCGAGGTGATTAATCCGGGTTTTTTATCCTCTCGTAAAGGTGTTAACCTTCCGGACACTTCCATTTCACTGCCCTCATTGTCAGATAAGGATTTGCGAGATCTGGATTTTATTTTGGCAGAGGGAATTGACTGGATAGCATTATCGTTTGTTCGGAGGCCGGCTGATGTTACGGGATTGCGTGAGATACTTCGTGAGAAGGGGAGTCAGGCAAAGATCATTTCCAAGATTGAAAAACCTGAGGCGCTGGAGCATTTACGTGAAATTATTTTGGCTTCGGATGCGGTGATGGTAGCGCGTGGGGATTTGGGTGTGGAATTGCCCTTGCAGCAAGTGCCCATGTTGCAGAAGAAGATTATTCGGATGTGTATTCACCGTGCGAAGCCGGTGATTATTGCTACACAGATGATGGATAGTATGATCGATCGTACTCGACCTAACAGAAGTGAGATCACGGATGTGGCGAATGCTGTTTTGGAGGGTGCTGATGCTGTCATGTTGAGTGCTGAAACCGCTGTGGGTCAACATCCTGCTTTGGTGATCAAGACCATGGTGAAAATTATTACTGAAGTAGAACAGGAGGAATTGATTTATAACAGGAATTTGGTTCCCCAACCGCATTCTCCATCTTTTTTAAGTGACGCATTATGTTATAATGCTTGTCAGATCGCCCATGATATCCATGCTAATGCATTGATAGGTATGACGCAATCGGGTTATACCGGGTTTATGCTTTCCAGTTACCGACCCAGATCACCCTTGTATGTGTTCACAAAGACTGAGGCCTTGGTGAATCAGCTCAGTTTGAGTTGGGGTGTTCAGGCGTTTTATTATGCCCATGAAGAGAGCATGGATAAGATAGTCAACGACCAGATCTCGATTTTAAAGGACAAAGGGCTTCTGAAATCGGGAGATGTTGTAGTAAATACCGGGAGCATGCCCATTGAGGAGCATGGTCCGACCAATATGTTGAAAATCTCGAGAGTTCCCTAATCGATTAGAGCTGAATATTATCTATCAGTCTTACAGATCCGATTCTTGCAGCGATTAATGCAATCATTGGTCTGTTGCTCTCGAAATTATCGAGTAGTTGCAATGTGTGGGAATCTGCCAATGCTACGTATTCAGGTTCTATTCCTTTTGCGAGCATCAGTTCTCTGCATTCTTTCTCAATAATTGGGAATGGGGTGGTTTCCTGTTTGGTTTGGATAGAAACCAGGCATTGGTAGAGAAGAGCGGCCAGGGCGCGTTGCGGACCCGTTAGTCTTCGGTTTCGTGAACTCATTGCCAGTCCATCGGCTTCCCTGATCGTAGGACAAATTACCAAATCTATCGATTCGTTTTTGCCGGTTTGTTGCAGCAGTTCTTTTATGACCAGACATTGTTGGTAGTCTTTCCCCCCCATATAAAGTTTGTCGGGGCGAACGATATCCAGCAGGCGATCGACCACTTGTGCTACTCCTTTAAAGTGACCGGGTCGTTGTTTTCCTTCCAAGATAGTTTCGAGATAACCAAGTTCGAAATGAGACTTTTCCATTCCTTTTGGATAAATCTCACTGGTTTCAGGCATGAAAACGGCATCGCAGCCCGCTTCTGACAATAGCGCTAAATCGGGTCCGGGAGTGATAGGATAAGCAACGAAATCGGCGTTTTCGTTGAACTGGGTTGGGTTCACGAAAATGCTACAGATAGTAAAATTGCCATCATTTACAGCTCTGGTTATAAGCGATTTATGACCTTCATGAAGGGCACCCATTGTAGGGATAAAAGCAAGTTTTTTTTGCCCTTGTGGCCGGCTTTTGAGCCAGGCCTGTAAGTCGGATATTTTCTTAAATAAAACCATGCAAAGTAAGCCTGAAGGTGCAAAGTAACGTTTCGCAATTAATATTTTCGTAATTTTGCAGTCCAAATTCCGGAATTTTTATATTCCCCCATTGTTTAACGTAAAACGAGCACATGTCTGTAGATTCCAAGAAGCGTGTTTTGATTATTGCCAACGAATTGTCTCCCTATTTAGAGATTACTGATTTTGCGCAGATTTTGAACAAGTTGGCTGTAAGCACATTTGATGCAGGGATGGAAATCAGGGTAATTATGCCCCGATTCGGAGTAATTAACGAGAGAAGGCATCGTCTGCACGAAGTAGTGAGGTTGTCGGGTATCAATATTATTATTGATAAGGATGATTATCCCTTGATAATCAAAGTTGCTTCTTTGCCTAATGCGCGTTTGCAGGTCTACTTCATGGATAATGATGATTATTTCAAGAGGAAGCATACTTTCCGGGATGATAACGAGCAGTTTTATCCTGATAATGCGGAGCGAATGATTTTCTTCTGCAAGAGTGCTTTGGAGACGGTGAAAAAATTTGGTTGGCCTCCACATGTGATTCATTGTCATGGATGGATGACCTCCTTGGTGCCTTTATATTTAAAGACTGCTTATAAGAAAGAGCCTGTCTTTAGTTATGCAAAGACGATATATACGGCGCAGGATGATCAGTTTGCTGAGGTTTTGGGTGATAATTTTGTGAAGAAGGCCATCATCAGCAGTGATATTAAGGAGAAGGATTTTGAATTTTTCAAGGGAGGCACCAATGAATCGCTCACCTTGGGAGGCGCGAAGAGTGCTGATGTGGTATTGTACGGTTCGGATGCAGTAGAGCAAAAGCTCGCTGCGGAAATTAAATCGAGCAGGTATAAAAAAGTGGTAAAATACGATGAGAGTTGGGCTGAAGATGTGACACCATTGTTGGATCTTTACAAAAGCTTAACGGAGTCTTAAATTTTCTTTTTTCAATTTTGCGTAAACCGACAGAACTTGAAGTCAAAATTCGGAAGTGTATGCCATTCGTTGATCCTGATCATCATGGCTTTATATGGATGCAAGGAGAGCACGATTGTCGATTCGAATCTGCTTTCTTCTGCGGATGATATTAATACTATTACATTTCCGGACACCCTCCCGATTATTACTCGGACGGTATATGACGACTCAATAATCACCAGCTATAATGTAGCACCGGTGTACGGTGGTCTGGGTACGGTAAACGATCCATATTTTGGCCGCACCAGCGCGGGGATTGCTTTGCAGTTAGTTCCACCGACTACTGCTTTTCAGTTTGGCAAAAAGCCCGATTCTGCTGTGTTGATTTTGCCTTATAGTGGTTTTGGTTGGGGAGATACCGGAAACGGTAACCAGTTGCAGAAATTCACTGTGTATCAATTGCAGGAGAAAATGTCATTGGACGCGGATTATTATTCTTTCCAACGATTTCCGGTTGATCGCACTACTCCGTTGGGCACCGCTGAAGTAAGCTTAGCCGAGATAAAGACCTCTTCCGTTCCGCACCTGAGAATTAAACTTTCTCAGGCCTTTTTGGATAAATTGTACAGTCAGGATAAGTCGGTATATAGTTCCTATCCGGATTTCCTGAACTATTTTAAGGGGTTGTATATTGAGCCGGATACAACAAGTTCCATCGCTAATGCACTATATTATTTCCGTCTCGATGGTACGAGTAATTTAAATACTGCCGGGATCGTCTTTTATGCAACGGATTCGGTGATGACAGCTTTCAGCTTTAGCACAGGAAGTTGTGCCCAATACACTTGGTTGAGCAGGTCGCTGAGTCCTGCCGTAACCAATTACCTTAATTCTAAAGCCACAGCAGATACGATATTACTCCAAAATGAGCCGGGAACGGCTTTCGAAATAATAATCCCGGGGATCCAATCGATTCCAAAATCGATGATCAATATGGCAAGATTGGAAATTTCCTTACTGCCGGATCCTATGAATGCCATATTTACTCCACCTTCCCGGATTTATCCTATAGGTGTAGACGCGGGAGGCGGTAGTTATAACATAGCCGACAGATTGCCACTCAATAGTGCCTCACCGCTAGATTTTATTGATGGCAGATCCAGGCCGGTAATTGCAAATGGCGACTCCAGATTGGTATATACCATCAATTTTCCAAGGGAGTTGCAACAGGCGATATTACAGGGAAAAGATGAATTGAGATTGCGGATTACGGGAACACAAACATTCCCCGGAGCTTATCGCTTAATAGCGGGAGGAAGAGGATTCTCTAATCCGGATTATAGACTAAAGTTGAACATTGTTTACTCCAAATTAAATTGATTTAGTATATGTGTGGAATTGTGGCATACATTGGCCAGAAGGAAGCGTTCCCGATTTTGATTAACGGACTGAGGCGGTTGGAGTATCGTGGTTACGATAGTGCAGGGGTAGCTTTATTGAACAGCGACCTGCATGTGTACAAGAAAGCGGGGAAGGTGGCAGACCTCGAGGCTTTTACCAAGGATAAGGATTTAGTAGCAACGATTGGAATTGGTCACACACGTTGGGCGACCCATGGTGTACCGAATGATAGCAATGCGCATCCGCATATGTCGCAATCCGGTAATTTGGTAATCATTCACAATGGAATTATTGAGAATTATGATGTTCTGAAGACGGAATTGAAAAAGAGGGGCTATGATTTTAAATCGGAAACTGATACTGAGGTTTTGGTAAACCTGGTTGAGGAGATTCGGAAACAGGAGGCTGTACCACTCGAAGATGCTGTGAGAATTGCGTTGAATGAAGTGGTGGGTGCCTATGCTATTGTGGTGATGGATAAGGCAAACCCGGATATGCTGATCGCCGCCAGAAAAGGTAGCCCGTTGGTGATCGGTGTTGGAGCCGACGAGTTTTTTGTGGCTTCAGATGCTTCGCCAATCATAGAATATACCAACAATGTAGTGTATTTGGATGATGAGGAATATGCTGTAGTGACCAGAGACGGTCAGTTTACCATAAAAACCCTTGGAAATATTGAGAAGACGCATACAATCCAGAAATTGGAGATGAGTCTGGAAATGATCGAAAAAGGTGGATTTGATCATTTCATGCTCAAGGAAATATATGAGCAGCCCAAAGCAGTTGCAGATGCCATGCGTGGCAGAATGAACGCACAAGAGGGCTGGATTAAAATGGGGGGCATGAATGAGTTTGCACCCCGAATTCATAAGGCAGAACGGTTTATTATTTCAGCCTGCGGTACCTCTTACTATTCCGGGTTGATTGGAGAATATCTGATTGAGGAATTGGCGCGTATTCCGGTAGAAGTGGAGTATGCATCTGAATTCCGTTATCGCAATCCGATCATTAAAGAATCAGACGTAGTCATTGCCATTTCGCAGTCGGGCGAAACCGCTGATACTTTGGCGGCAATTCAATTGGCAAAAGAGCGCCAGGCTTTGATTTATGGTGTAGTGAACGTAATTGGGTCTTCTATTGCCCGTATGTCTCATGCCGGATCTTATATCCACGCCGGTCCTGAAATCGGAGTAGCCTCTACCAAAGCGTTTTCTGCGCAGATAACCATACTGACACTGATCGCTCTCCAATTGGCACAGGAGAAAGGAACTATTTCTTTATCCAGACTCCGTCAGATACTCTACGAACTGGAACAGATTCCAGGAAAGATGGAGGAGACACTGAAACTAGATGCACAAATTAAGGAAATTGCGGCGATCTATAAAGATGCATCCAATTTCTTGTATTTGGGTCGCGGATTGAATTATCCGGTGGCCATGGAGGGTGCACTCAAGCTGAAAGAAATTTCTTATATCCACGCAGAAGGGTATCCTGCAGCGGAGATGAAGCACGGTCCGATCGCATTGATCGATGAAGATATGCCGGTTGTATTCCTGGCTACCAACAAGAGCGCCTACGAGAAAATAGTTTCGAATATTCAGGAAGTACGCGCCAGAAAAGGCAAGATTATTGCAGTAGTAAATACCGGAGACAAACAAATTCGGAATTTGGCAGATCATGTAATTGAAGTGCCTCAGACTGAAGAGTTACTATCTCCTTTGATTACGGTGCTGCCGCTGCAAATGCTGGCTTATCATATAGCTATAATGCGCGGGGCAAATGTTGACCAGCCTCGAAATCTGGCCAAATCAGTAACGGTAGAATAGCTTGAATGAGTAATTGTATCATAAAAAATATCTGATATGTCGGGTTCGAAACCAGCCCTGATTCCAAGTCTGCTCCAGATGAAATGTCCGAATTGCAGAAAGGGGCGCATGTTTACCAACAAAAGTTTGTTCCCCCTGAGCAAAATGCTCGATATGCCCGAAAAGTGTTCGGTGTGCGGACAGAAGATGGAGTTGGAAGTAGGGTTTTATTATGGAACCGGTTATGTAAGCTATGCCATTACCGTTGCCATTCTAGGAATTCTTTTCGCATTATACTGGGTGATTTTTGGCCTTTCCTACAAAGACAATAGCGTATTTTACGCTCTGGGAAGCTCTGTCACGATTGTGTTGCTATTGCAACCCTGGTTAATGCGAATTTCTAGGGTTGTTTATCTATATAGTTTTGTGAAATACGGCAAAGGAGCAATGGTAAAGTCGGAAGAATAGAGTTTTTAGGTTTTTCTAAGCTCGGTTTTCAGCTTTCTATATAATTCGTACCTTTGCACGCGAAAATCCCCATTATCAAAAAATAATATGTCAGGCCAGCTTAAAGAGGTTCGTAATAGGATAGTTTCTGTATCGTCTACGCAGCAAATCACCAAAGCCATGAAAATGGTAAGTGCTGCTAAACTTCGTCGCGCTCAGGATGCCATTTTGCAGATGCGTCCTTATGCACAGAAACTGCAGGATATGTTGAGTAATATCGTCAGCAGTGTGTCTTCTGAAATGGATTTGCCATTAGCAGAGGAGCGTCCGGCTGAGAGAGTTTTACTGATTCCGGTTACTAGTGACAGAGGCCTTTGTGGTGCGTATAATGCATCTGTGATTAAGCTGACTCGTCAGACAATTCAGGATCGCTATGCTGCTCAAAACGCAAAAGGAAATGTTACTTTGCTGCCTATCGGCAAGAAGGGGTATGAATATTTCTTACGCTATGGTTATAAAGTTGCGGACAATTTCTGGACTCTTTTTTCAGATTTGAGTTTTGACAATGTGCGTGAAGTGGCTGTTTATGCGCAAAATGCTTTCTTGAATAAAGAATTCGATAGGGTAGAAATCATTTATAGCCAGTTCCGCAACGCGGCTAGTCAGGCTTTCGTTGTAGAGCCTTATCTGCCTATTCCGAAAGTTGAGGGGGCAGAATCAAATAAAAATAACGATTTCATTTTTGAGCCTTCTAAAGAAACTTTGATTCAGGAGTTGATGCCTAAAATCTTAAATACTCAGGTGTTTAAGGCTGTTTTGGATGCACATGCATCTGAACACGGGGCGCGGATGACTGCGATGGATAAGGCGACAGAAAACGCTAACGAAATGTTGCGTTCACTCAAGATTAGTTACAATAGAGCGCGCCAGGCAGCGATTACTACTGAACTTACCGAAATCGTAAGTGGTGCAGCAGCGTTGAAAGGCCGATAGTTAACGCCATACAATATTTATTCAGCCGTACGCCCAAAACGTGCGGCTTTTTTTATGACCAGAGGATCTGGAAGAAAGACTAAATTTGTAACAGATCCGAAGTCAATCCACTTATTCGGTTTTTGATACCTATTTATGAATTTGCTGTTCTATCTGACCCTCGCTATTAGAGCTCTCCAGGGAAACCGAACCAGGTTTTTTCTCACGGTTACGATTATCGGAATGGGTATAATGGCATTGGTGGGTATTCTCACCGCCTCAGAAGTACTGAAAGCATCCGTGCAAAACAGTTTTAGCAGTCTGGGGGCCAATACGTTTCAGATTACCGGCTCCGTTTTAAAAAGCAGTGGCAGACATGGCCGCGGTTCGTTTTCGGTCTATGAGGATAACCGCATTACCTACCGGGAAGCTATAGCATTCAGCAAGCGTTTCGATCAGCTTGCAACGGTGGGTATCACGATGAGTGCAACATCTTCTTCAACTGCAGCTGCAGGGAGTAAAAAGACAAATCCAAATATTCGGGTCTCCGGGGTTGATCAACACTATCTGGATATTTCTAAAACTCAGTTGGCAGCCGGCAGAAATTTTTCAGTGCATGATGTTGAATCCGGAACTTATACTTGTATTATCGGGAGCGGGGTAGCGAAGCAGTTATATGGTTCAAACCCTGTGGCTGCCACAGATACAGCTATTACCATCGGAAATGCCGGTTTTAAAGTAGTAGGTGTAATGGAGCCAAAAGGAGGTTCTATGATCATGGATACCGATAATATGATTTTGATTCCTTTGCAAACCGCTCGAACATTGTATGGAGGAGACAAATCCTTTGTTATTAGCGTGGCAGTCAACGACGTGAATCAGAAGTCTGCAATAGCAGAAGAGGCTATGGGTCTTTTCAGAATCATCAGGAGACTACCGCCCGAGGCTGAGAATAATTTTTCGATTAACTTAAACGAGGGTTTACTTAGTTCGTTGATGGAGGTCATCCAATACATTAGCTGGGCAGCAGTAGTAATAGGCATAATTACAGTTGTTGGCTCCGTCACAGGCTTGATGAATATTATGCTGGTGTCGGTTGCCGAAAGAACCAGAGAGATCGGCGTGAGTAAGGCTCTGGGAGCTAAATCCGGAACGATTAAAGGTCAGTTTTTGACAGAGTCAGTATTGATCAGTTTGGCTGGTGGATTGTTGGGTATTATAGCCGGAGTGGTAATAGGTAATTTGGTAGGTGTATTGTTAAGGGGGCCGGTAGTGATTCCATGGATTTGGATACTCACTGCCGTTACATTATGCGCAGGAGTGGGAATTTTGTCGGGATTATATCCGGCAATGAAGGCTTCCCGACTTGATCCTATTCAAGCCCTGAGATATGAATGATAAACATGAATTTCATCAAATGGAGGAATTAGATGGCCTGGTGTACCGGTCGACCGGTAGTTGGTATGTGGTGAAAGATCAGCATGATCAATTATGGAATGCCAGAATCAAGGGTAAGTTCAAAATAGATAACGAGATCTCGTCCACAAATCCAATCGCGATCGGGGATCGCGTGCGATTTGCTGCGGAGGATGAAGCTGCAGGTGTGGGGATTATCCATGCAATCAACAAGAGGAAGAATTATATAGTTAGAACCTCCCCGCACAACAAACACCAAAGGCATATAGTAGCGGCTAATCTGGATCTGGCCGTGGTGGTAGCTACTATTGCCAGTCCACGTACCTCCACCGGGTTTATCGACCGCTTTTTGATCACTGCTGAGGCCTATCATGTGCCGGCTATCATTATAGTTAATAAGATCGATTTGCTAAAAGCCAAACATGAAGCGCAATTGCAGCGGTGGCAGGAGATTTATGGAGGTCCAGGCTATGAAGTGATTGCGGTAAGTGCATTGGATTCAGACTCGCTCTTGTCACTGCAGCAGATATTGAAAGGCAAAACCACACTGT
Source organism: uncultured Chitinophagaceae bacterium (assembly GCA_964636205.1). Lineage (GTDB taxonomy): Bacteria > Bacteroidota > Bacteroidia > Chitinophagales > Chitinophagaceae > JBEBVQ01. Next base: position 31,332 of record CAZWPF010000019.1, read on the forward strand.
TTAGCGGACATTCCGGTGCAGGCAAAAGTACCCTGATTAATCAGTTACTGCCCGATCTTGAGTTGAAGACAGCTAAGGTTTCTGATTGGAGTGGGAAGGGGATGCATACGACTACTTTTGCCGAAATGTTTGATCTGCCCGATGGAGGGAAGATAATAGACACTCCGGGCGTGAAGGAGTTTGGATTAGTGGATGTGGAGCGAACAGAATTATCACATTATTTTCCGGAGATGAGAAAATTGATGACTGAATGCAGATTTAACAACTGCCTGCATCTAAACGAACCCGATTGTGCTGTGATTCAGGCATTCGAATCCGGAGAGATTTCTGAGGAACGCTACGTGAATTATCTCACCATCATGGACACGATTGAGGAAAAGTGGAAATAAATGGTCTATTGAAAACCGTGCATCAACCAACCAAGGAGTATCCAGCCCAAAACAATAAGGGGGGCTGGAACTCTCGTGAAATACAATAGGCAGAAAGTGATTCCTATCACGGTCAGGTTAGTTGCAACTACAGAGATCGTGGGTTCAGGCATTAATACCCTTAAGAATACCAATCCGGTCGCCCAAATAATTCCGACAATAGCGGCATTGATACCTTCCAGTGCCCGAAATATTATTACATGTTGTTTCAGGTTCTGATATAGCGGAAATAAGAAAAACAAGAGCAGTGTGCTGGGTAGAAATACTGCAACCGTAGCTGTCATGCTGCCGAGAATCTGCCATCCAGGCCCGTAATCTTTCATCGCCATTCCACCAACAAAAGCGCATACAGAGAATACCGGGCCGGGTAATGCCTGTACCATCCCGTAGCCTGTCAGTAATTCGGTAGAACTCATCCAAGGTGTTAAACCCAGATGTTGTGGACGAGAAACAAATTGGTAAAGCATCATGGGAATCAAAGCCTGCCCTCCGCCAAAAACGATAGTACCAAAGCGATAAAAGTTCTCGAACAAATTAAACACTCTACGGTGCTCCCAATTTGCAGACCTTGCGATTTCGCTCAAGATCCCGGCTGCAATAAAGATCAGGAAAAATAGCCAGAGGTTGATCCAACGAATCGGGCGCGGATTTTTATTTCGTTCCGGAATCCGTTTGTTACTAAAATTACTGATCGTTCCGGCTACAACCAGCAGTGCAGGAAACACCCATGGTGAGGGTATTAGAAAGGTGGCTATTATACTACCAAACATTATGGCGTATGTGGCCGGATGTCGGATGCTCGAATTCATCATCCGCAAAGCTGCATAGCCTATAAAGCCTACCGACATGGGCTGGATGTAGACGAACAGGTTTGTTTGAATATCTTTAGCATCAAAGAAATAAAGCAAAAAGGAAAATGCCGCCATAATGGCGGTCGCGGGCAATATCCATAGAATTAATGCCAGTAAAGCCAAGGGTACCCCACCCCGTTTCATGGCGATTAACATAACCGTTTGTGTCGAAGAGGGGCCGGGCAGGATTTGAGTGAAAGCATTGAATTCCAGAAGTTCCTCTTCTGTGATATAATGTTTTTTACGCGCAAATGTTTTGATCATCATCCCCAAATGCCCATGCGGTCCGCCAAATGCAGTAAGTGCATAAAGTGCAACGACTTTCAAGAATGGTATGTGTCGGTGGAGAATCAGGGCGAGCCGGATTTAGATCGAAATATACACAGAAAATTATGAATTTCTAAATAAGTAAATGCTTGACAAAAATCAGGAATTTAAAAATTCCATTCGCCAATGGCGGGCAAAGTTACAGCAAGTAAAACGGATGAAACGCTGCAAAAACAGATAAAACTTGTATCTTGCGCCATAAACTTAATTCAGACATGAATAGCTTGCTGCTGAACTCTTTTTACGAAACTGGAAATACTATTGGTCCCATTCTGGCATGGGTATTTGGAATTTTGATGGCGATAGAATTGATCTATGTAATGGTTAAGTATCTCGGTTCCGGTTCTGGTAAATAATCTGAACTTTGTCATCCGAGTTTTCTCATATAGCCGATATCCGAAAGGATTATTGTCGGGCTTCGCTCGATGAGCACACCACAGGTGACAATCCTCTGGTGTTTTTTCAGCGATGGTTTACCGAGGCGCAACATGCACAGTTGGATGAGGTGAATGCCATGACCTTGTCCACCGTTACCGGCGAGGGTCAACCCCGATCGAGAACTGTGTTGTTGAAAGCTCTGGACCCTGGTGGCTTTGTATTTTTCACTAATTACCAAAGTGCAAAGGGGAGGGAGCTGGACGCACAACCTAAGGTTTCTTTATTGTTTTTTTGGAAGGAGTTGGAACGGCAAGTTCGGGTAGAGGGTGTTTCTGAAAAAATCAGTGCTTTGGAAAGCGATGACTATTTCTTCTCTCGTCCCCCTGAAAGTCGAATCGGAGCTTGGGCATCGCCACAGAGCCAGGAAATTTTGTCGCGCGAGCAATTGGAGGAGCGCGAAAGACATTACCGTGCGCAATTCCCGAATAATGATAATATACCCAGACCCCCACATTGGGGTGGTATTAGAGTGATCCCACATTATATTGAATTCTGGCAAGGGCGACCGAGCCGCTTGCACGATCGCATAGCTTTCAGGCGCATTGGAAAAACGGACCAGTGGGAGAAAGTGCGACTGGCACCTTGATCTGTATTTCCAATGGAATTTTTGGTTTGAGTGTCGCGTACGTACTAAATCAAATTGAAGGCGCGGGCAAATTCTGCTATTTCAAATCTATTTGAAGTCCCCAACTTAGACTTGATGTTTTTACGGTGCGTATTCACGGTGTGAATAGAAATAAATAATTCCTCAGCAATTTCAGCTGCATTCATCCCTAAAGCCAGACCGCGCAGAATTTCTTTTTCTCTTTTTCCCAACAGGTTGAATTTGCTGATATTAGACCGGATGAAATCTCCTTCTTTCAGCACTCTATCCATCGTGGCCGTGACTTCGTTTTCCGGATCTACAGGAATAGAAAGGGTGATAGTAACGACAGGGGCATCGTTTTCATCACGAACAAGTACTT